>NZ_JABBFY010000001.1:3000000-3274587 GCF_012927115.1 Sphingomonas sp. G-3-2-10
ATGCTGAGCGGCGCGATGATCGACGCAGCGTTCGCATGGGGCGTGTCCGGGCCGCCGGTGTTCGAGATGCGGATCGGCTATATCGCCGGGCTGATCTATCTCGGCGTGCTGGGATCGGCGCTGAGCTTCAGCCTGTATTTCGCGCTGATCCGCGAGATCGGACCGGCCAAGGCCGCCTATAGCAGCGTGGCGATTCCGGTGGTGGCGATGATCTTTTCGACCCTCTTCGAAGGCTATCGCTGGTCGCTGCTGGCGGCGGCGGGCGCAGTGCTGGTGCTGGGCGGACTGGTGATCGCGTTGAGAGCGCGCAGGCCCAACCGGTAGTTCGGATAGCGCGGCGTCCAGCCGAGGACGCGCTTTGCCTTGCGGTTCGCGACGCGGCGGTTTTCGGACCAGAAGGCGCGGGCCTGCGGGCTGAGATTGGCGTCCTCCAGCGACACCAGCGGCGCGGGGTCGCGGTTTTGCAGGCGCGCGGCGCAGGCCAGCACGACCGATTGCGGCGCGGGCTCGTCGTCGGCGAGGTTGTACGCCCCGGGCGGCGCGTCGAACCCCGCGATCACGCCCGAGACGATATCGTCGACATGGACGCGGCTGAACACCTGCCCCGGCACATCGACGCGCTGCGTGGCGATCCGGTCGAGCGGCGAGCGGCCGGGGCCGTAGATGCCGGGCAGGCGGAACACGCGCGCGCCCAGCGCCAGCCATGCAACATCGGCCTGCGCCCGTGCGGAGCGGCGGCCGGTGCCGGTAGGCGCGCTTTCATCGACCCATGCGCCCTGCCTATCGCCATAGACGCCGGTCGAGGAAAGATAGCCCAGCCAGCCGGGGTGACGGGCAAGCAGATCCCGGTACGCGTCGAGGACGGGATCGCTCTCGCCGGGCGGAATCGAGGACAGGATATGGGTGGCGGCGGCGAGATCGCTCGCGCGGCCTTCGAACGTCTCGCGCGTGGCGGTGCTTACCGCCCAGCCCTTTGCGCGGACGGCATCGGCGATGCGCGACGCAGTGTAGCCGGGGCCGAAGACGAAGAGATGCATCCTAGTTGAATTCGTCCCAGCCGGGCTCATTGTCATTGGCGTTGCGATCGAATTGGCGGGTCATGAGCACCACATCGGATTTGCGCCGCCCGCGCCAGTCGCGGCTGCAGATCATGTCGAGCAGCGCGGTTTCGGTGGTGTGGCGGGCGATGCGCGTCCGGACGCCGCTCAGATCGGCGAACCCGCGCGCACTCTGCTCCGAAATGCACCACAGATCGCCGCGCCAGTTCGCTCGCTGCACCGCTTCGCGCACCGTGTCGCTGCACAGGCTCGAATGCAGCACGATCGAACCGACGCGCGACAGGCGCTCGACCAGTTCGCGCATCCGGTCCTCGCCGATCGGCTGGGAACGATAGACGTTGCGCCGCTCGATCCGGCCATGCTCCGGCAGAAGTGCGCGCTCGACTGCCGTCGAAGTGCGTTCAGCGCAATAATAGCCGATCGTCCCGGCGGCGGGGACCGCGTAGCGGACCAGCGATGCGAGGAGCGATTCGTCGTCGCTGGTCGAGGTGATCGACAGATAGCCCGCGCCGCGCGCCGCCTCCGCAATCTCTTCGTTCCGGACGAAGACCGGTACGTCGAGCAGTCCGGGCTCGGCAAGATGGTGGCGCACCGCATGGATGCTGCTGAAGACGAGCGCATCGGGGCGGACGCCCATGAGCGGCGCGGCGAGCGCGCGCGTTTCGATCACCGGAAAGAGCAAAGGGTGCAGGCCGGCGCTGCGCAGGCGGCGCGCCGTGGCGAGATTGTCCGGGGACGAGCGGGTGATCCAGACCGACATCTGGCGTTCATGGCAGGTGGGGACGGCTTGGTGCAAGTTTTGGCGCCGCAGAGCAGATGGACAGGCCCCACCCCAACCCCTCCCCTGAAGGGGAGGGGCTAAGAAGTGCCGCTACTTCGCGCCAAAGCCTTCGAAGGTCACGCCGAAGAAGTCGCCCTTGTTCCAGCTCGGGCGCTTGTCGGCGTCGGCCAGCACGCGCGCCACGCCATAGTTGATGCGGACGAACTGCGCCGCGGACGCCCAGTTGAACGGCAGGTCGATCTGGTCCGAGGGCTTGTGATAATTGTCGGCGAGGAACTTCTTCTGCGCGACCGCGCCTTCGCCGCCGGGGCCGGTATCGACCGAGACCGCGGGGATGCCCGCCTTGACGAAGCTGTAGTGATCCGAGCGCACGAAGAACATTTCCTCAGGGCTCGGATCGGGGACGACCGCGAGGCCTTCTGCCTTGGCGACCTGCGCGACCACCGGGCCGATGCTCGAACGCTCGCCGCCCTGCACCACCAGATCCTTCACGTCATAGGTGAGGATCGGCATGTCGAGATTGATGTTCGCGACCAGCTGTTCCTTGGGCACGGTGGGGTAGTTCACGAAATAGTCCGAGCCGATCAGGCCCTTTTCCTCGGCCGCGAGCGAGATGAACATGACCGAGCGGCGCGGGCGCTTGCCCGAGACCTGGAAGGCGTGCGCGACCTCGAGGATCGAGCCGGTGCCGACGGCATTGTCCATCGCGCCGTTATAGATGCGGTCGCCATTGACCGGATCGCCGACGCCGACATGATCGAGATGCGCGGAAAGGACGATATATTCGGCCTTGAGCGTGGGATCAGCCCCTTCGAGCACGCCGATCACGTTGCGCGTGGCGGCGGTGCGGACGCGGGTCTTGGTAGAGAGCGAGATGCTGCCGACGAGATTGCCGGTGGGCATACGGCCGCCGGTCGTCTCGGCCTTGAGCACGTCGGCGAACTTCATCTTCGAGCCGGCGAACAGCTTATCCGCGCCGGCCTGGCTGATATAGGCCGCGACCGGAGCGCCGGGCGACACGTCGTGCGCCTTGCCGTCGGGGCCGGCCCAGGTCGTGCGCTGATATTCCCAATAGGGCACGATCGCATCGAAGGCGAAGTCCTTCCGGTTCGCCGCGGATTCGAGGATCAGCACGCCGCGCGCACCGCGCGACTGGGCGATGCGGGCCTTCTGGTCGTCGTCGCTGAGGTGCGCGGTGACTTCGGCGGGCAGGCCCTTGGGCACGCCCGGCATCATCACCACAATCTTTCCGCGGACGTCGAGCCCGCGATAATCGTCTCGCTTACCCTCGGGATAGACGATGCCCCAGCCGACAAAGACCATGTTGCCCGAGACGCTGAATTCGGGCGAGCTCGGCACCGGCGAGGGAAGGTAATCCTTGCCGTGGACCAGCGGCTCGGTGGTCTTGCCGCGCGTCAGGCTGACTTCGCCCTTGCCGGTCGGGTTGTAGAAAGCGAGGTTGACCGCCTGGAACCAGGTGCCGTTCTCGCCGCCGGGCTTGAGGCCGTAGCGCAGCATCTGCGACGCGACATATTCGGCCGCCACGTCATAGTCGCGCGTGCCCGCTTCGCGCCCGCGCAGCGAATCCGACGCAAGGAACTGGACGTGCGACTTGATCGCCGCCTGATCGGCGGGGATCGACTGCGCAGCGGCAAGCGGAGCGACCAGAAGCAGAGGCAAAGCGAACAGCGAACGCAGCATCAGGCGACTTTCAAAGCGCCCGGGCGGCGCGAACGCCGTCCGGGCAGATTGGCATGAGGGAGTGTCGGCGCGTTACTTCGCCATTGGCCCCTTGTAGGTGGTACCGAAGAAGTCACCCTTGTTCCAGACAGGGCGCTGGTCGGCATCGGCGATGGCGCGCGCGATCGTATAGTTGATCTCGATGAAGCGGACGCCCGATTCCCAGTCGATCGGCGGGCCCTGGACGATCTCGTCCGAAGGCTGATGGTAGTTCCCCGCGAAAAACGTATCGATCGCCGGCTTGCCCGGGCCGGCCGCGCCCGGCCACAGGAACACCGAGGGGATGCCCTGCTGGATGAAGCGGTAATGGTCCGAACGGACGAACAGGCCCTGTTCCGGCATCGGATCGGGCGAGATGGTGACGTTGATCCCCTTTGCGGCAGTTTCGACGATCGGGCCGAGCGTCGAGCGCGGTGCGCCGAACACGATGATGTCGCTGAACTTGTAGGTGATGATCGGCATGTCGAGATTGACGTTGGCGACCAGCTTGTCCTTCGGAACCGTCGGGTTGTTGGCGAAGTAATCCGCGCCGACCAGACCCTTTTCCTCGGCGGTGACCGCGAGGAACATGACCGTGCGGCGCGGGGCCTTGCCCGATGCCTTGAAGCGCTTGGCTTCCTCGATCAGCGAGGCGATGCCGACCGCATTGTCCATCGCGCCGTTATAGATGGTGTCGCCCTTCGCATTGGGGCGGCCGACGCCCACATGATCGAGATGCGCCGAAAGGACGACGACTTCGCTGCCCAGCGTCGGATCGCTGCCGGGGATGATGCCGGCGACATTGTAGCTGACGACCTGCTTGGTCTCGGTCTTGAGCGAGACGCTAAGCGTCGCGGGCAGGACTTCGGCCTTGTACTTCGGGTTCTCGGTCTCGGCGAGCTTCGCCACGGTGGCCCAGGGGGTCTTCGATCCGGCGAACAGCTTTTCGGCGGCGGCGATGCTGATCGTGCCGAGGCCCGGCGTGTTCGGCGCGGCGAAGAAGCCGGAGCCGTCGGCGCGCTGCCACGTCATGCGGGTGCGATCCCAGCCCGCGCTGCTGGCGGCCATCGGCCGGGTCTTGGCGGTGACGGGCGATTCGATGGTGATATAGCCGATCGCGCCATGTTCCTGCGCGATCACCGCCTTGGTGGCCGGGCTGCCGAGATGCGCGCGCTCCTCGCCGCCGAGGTTGGACGGCGCGCCCGCGAAGAAGGCGACGATCTTGCCCTTCGTGTTGACGCCGCGATAGTCGTCACGGCCCAGCGACGGCGCGGAGATGCCATAGCCGACGAACACGACCTGGCCCGTGACATCGGTCTCGGCCTTGGTCGGATCGGCCGAGGGCAGATAGTCCTTGCCGAATTCGAGGCTGATCGGTGTCGCGCCCTTGCCCTTGGGCGTGATGGTGAAGCTGCCCTTGTCCGACGGCTTGTAAGACAGCAACGGAACGCGCTGGAGATAGCTGCCGTCATCGCCCGCGGGACGCAGGCCGGCGGCGTAGAACTGCGCGGCGACATATTGCGCCGCGATGTCATATTCCGGGCTGCCGGCGTCGCGGCCGCGCAGATTGTCCGAAGCGAGGAACATCACATGCGCCTTCATCGCCGCCTGATCGGCGGGCAGCTCGGCATTGATGATCGCGTTCTTTTCGGCGGGCGTGGTCGGGACGGCGTTCTGGGCCATCGCCGGCATGGCGATGAGCGCGGCAAGCGTCAGCGGCGCGAAATAACGAAGCATAGGTGCGGAATCCCCGGAAATCTCTGTGTGGCATCGGGGTAGCACGGCAATAATCTTGCGCAAGCGTGAGAGGCCGGTTTTGGCTGGCGGCCTGTGACGAGCTGCCTATATGCAGGGACGTCATGGCAGATGTTCAGAGTGCAACCGCGGCGCCGACCCTAGCGCCCCACGTAACCCGCCGCGAGGATTATCGCGCACCCGAGTGGCGCGTCCCCGAGATTTCGCTCGATTTCGAGCTCGACCCGGCAGCGACGCGGGTCCGGGCGACGCTGAAGGTCGGGCGCAATGGCGCGCATGACGCACCGCTGAGGCTCCTTGGCGACGGGCTGACCGCCCTTTCCGTGCGGGCCGATGGCGACGCCGCGACATGGCACATGGACGGCAGCGATCTGGTGATCGCGCTGAACGGCGATGAACATGTGATCGAAACCGAGGTGGAGATCGCCCCGGAGCGCAACACCCAGCTCCAGGGACTGTATGCCTCGAACGGGATGCTCTGCACCCAGTGCGAGGCCGAGGGCTTCCGCCGCATCACCTTCTTCCCCGACCGGCCCGACGTGCTCAGCGTCTATCGGGTGAAGATGACCGGCGACAAGACGCGCTTCCCGGTGCTGCTGTGCAATGGCGATCCGATCGCTTCGGGCGAGGGCGAGAACGGCACGCACTGGGCCGAGTGGCACGACCCCTTCCCCAAGCCGAGCTATCTCTTCGCGCTGGTCGCGGGCGATCTGGTCGCCAATCGCGGGACCTTCACCACGATGGGCGGGCGCGAAGTGCAGCTCGGCATCTGGGTCCGCGCGGGCGATCTCGACCGCACCCATCACGCGCTGGCCGCGCTCAAGACGTCGATGGCGTGGGACGAGCAGGTCTATGGCCGCGAATATGATCTCGACGTGTTCAACATCGTCGCCGTGGACGATTTCAACTTCGGCGCGATGGAGAATAAGGGGCTGAACGTCTTCAACAGCCGCTACATCCTCGCCGACCCGGATATCGCCACCGACTATGATTACGACGCGATCGCCGCGGTGGTGGCGCACGAATATTTCCACAACTGGTCGGGCAACCGCGTCACCTGCCGCGACTGGTTCCAGCTTTCGCTGAAGGAAGGCTTCACCGTCTATCGCGACCAGAGCTTCTCGGGCGATCAGGGTTCGAAGGCGGTCAAGCGGATCGAGGATGTGCGAGGCCTCCGCGCCAGCCAGTTCCCCGAGGATGCCGGCCCGCTGGCCCATCCGATCCGGCCGGACTCCTATATCGAGATCGGCAATTTCTACACCGCGACGATCTACAACAAGGGTGCGGAGGTGATCCGCATGATCGCCACGATCCTGGGTCCGCAGAAATTCCGCGCAGGCTGCGATCTGTATTTCGACCGGTTCGACGGGACGGCGGCGACCTGCGAGGATTTCGTCCAGTGCATGGAGGAAGCCGGCGGGACCGACCTGACCCAGTTCCGGCTATGGTATTCGCAGGCCGGGACGCCACGCGTCTCGGCTTCGCTGGTGCAGGAAGGCGGCCGCGCCCGGCTGACCCTGCGCCAGACCGTGCCGCCGACGCCGGGGCAAAGCGACAAGCAGCCGATGGTGCTGCCGCTCAAGCTCAAGCTGTTCGGCGCGATCACCGGCCGGCCGCTGTGCGACGAGCAGCTGGTGCTGCTGAAGGACGAAACCAGCGAAGTCGTGTTCGAAGGCATTCCGGAAACACCGGTGCTGTCGATCAATCGCGGTTTCAGCGCACCGATCGTGCTCGATACCAACCGCACCGCGAACGATCTCGCTTTCCTGTCGGCGCATGACGACGATCCGTTCGCGCGCTACGAAGCGATGCAGCAGCTGATGCTCGACACGCTGGTGGGTTCGGTCGCCAATGGCCGCGCCGATCATGGCGCGGTGATCGACGCAGTGAAGAACACGCTGACCGACACGAGTCTCGATCAGGCGTTCATCGCCGAAGCGGTGCTGCTGCCGTCGGACAGCTTCATCGGCGACCAGATGGCCGTGGTCGATCCCGACGCGATCTACGGCGCGCGCGAGGCGCTGCGGCGCGATCTGGGCCGCCAGCTCGAGCCACTGTGGCGCGAAGCCTATGACGCGGTTCGCACCAACCGCTTCGAATATTCGCCTGCGGGCAAGGGCGCGCGACGGATCAAGAACGTCTCGCTCGGTTATATCGCGGCGAGCGGGGCCGCGGACGCGGCGGATCTGGCGTTCGCCCAGTTCGAAGCGTCGGACAATATGACCGACCGTCAGGGCGCGCTGGGCACGTTGGTCAATTCGAGCGCGGCGGAGAAAAGATCGGCGGCGATCCAGGCCTTTTACCAGCGCTATGCCGATAACGGCCTCGTGCTCGACAAATGGTTCCAGACCCAGGCGCTCTCGACTCGCGACGATGCGATCGACGCGGTCGAAGCACTGGCGAAACATCGCGACTTCACTTTGGCCAATCCGAACCGCGCCCGCTCGCTGATCGGCGCGTTCAGCGTGAACCAGCGCGCGTTCCACGATGCGTCGGGCCGGGGCTACCGCTTCCTCGCCGACCAGCTGCTGGCACTCGACAAGCTCAACCCGCAGACCGCCGCGAAGCTGCTGCCACCGCTGGGCCGGTGGAAACGCTTCGACGCGGCCCGCGCGGCGAAGATGCGTGCCGAACTGGAGCGGATCGTCGCAACGCCGGGGCTGAGCAAGGATATGTTCGAGCAGGCGTCGAAGTCGCTGGATTAAACTTCTTGGCCCCTCCTCTTCAGAGGTGAAGTTGGGGTGGAGGATATATTCTTGGCGCCGGTCTCTGCGAGGCGATGACTGCCCCACCCCAACCCCTCCCCTGAAGGGGAGGGGCTTTTAGTCGCTATGCCATCACATTCCGCCCGCGCGTTACCGTCGCGGTGTGGCCGATGCTCGCCTTTGCGTTCCGCTCGAGGATCGTATCGACGAACATCCAGTCGTTGCTGACCTTCTCCGGCGTCAGCGTCAGTGCCATGTAGCCGCGGCGGCTGGTGTCGCACCATTTCAGCTCGGGATTGCGGGCGATCATGGCGGCGGCGATCACCTTTGGGTCGGCGGCGGTGGAGCCCTCGAAGCCGGGCGAAGTCACGCTCATGCCGGCGAATTCGACGCCGGCGGGCTTGCCGTCCTGCGCGAGATCATAGGCCCAGGCATTATGGCTGTCCCCGGCGAGCACGATCAGGTTCGCCCCGGCTGCCTGCGCGGACTTGAGGAAGCGCGCGCGGGCGGCGGGATAGCCGCCCCAATTGTCGGGATCGTTGGGCAGCCCGGCCTTGCCCGCCAGCACGCCTGCCGCGACATAGTTGCGCACGCGTTCCGACGTGCCCGGTTTGAGCCACTGCGTCGATTCCTCGGGCGCGCTGGTCTTGCCCATGATCGTGCCGAAGCCGGTGACCTGCCAGCGCCGGCCGCTGCGCACCGACTGCGCCAGCGCATGACCGAGCCATGTTTCCTGTTCGCTGCCGAGCATCGAGCGGGCGGGATCCATCCATGCGCCGTCGCGGAAGTCGGTGAGCGCCTTCATTGGATTCGCCGATCGGAACAGCGGCTCGAGATCGGGCGAGGCGCTGCGGCCGAGCAAGCGGCTCTCGGTGCGGAACAGCGTGGCGAGCGTGCCGATATCGTAGCTGGCCCAGGGTCGGTCCGACACCGGCATCCATTCGCGCCACACCTGCAACGCGGCGGCGCGGCGGACCGACCATTCGCCTTCGTTCGCCTGATGGTTCTGCGCGCCGCCTTCCCAGCTGTTGTTGGCCGATTCGTGATCGTCCATCTGGACCAGCATCGGCTTGTTCGCGTGAAGCGCTTGTAGATCGGGGTCGGCGCGATAGCTGGCATAGCGCAGGCGGTAATCGGCGAGCGCGATCATCTCGCCTTCGGGCAGCGGCACGCGGCCGTCGATCGCGCCGCGCTCGGGCGAATAGGCGCCTTTCGGATACTCATAGAGATAGTCGCCGAGATGGATGGCGAGATCCACATCGTCGCGCGCCGCGGCATGGGCATAGGCGTTGAAATAGCCGAACGGCATGTTGGTGCAGGAGAAGACCGCAATGCCGAAGCGCTTCGCATTGCCTTGGGGCAGGGTCTTCGTCCGGCCCACCGGCGACACGCTGCCGTCGGGGGCGACGAAGCGGTAGAAATAGCGGGTGCCGGGACGCAGGCCCTGCACCACGATCTTCGCGGTCCAGTCGCGCCACGGGCCGATGATCGCTTCGCCGCCGGAGACGATCCGGGCGAAGTCGGCGGTCTCCGAGATTTCCGCCTTCAGCTTCGCGGCGCTGCCCGCACCGACATAGCGGGTCCAGAGCAGCATCGTGTCCGGACCGGGCTCACCACTGGCCACCGAATGGGTGAAGCCGGTCAGGTCTGCCACCGTCATCGCGCTCGCGAATCCGGGGATGGCGAAGGCGGTCAGGCCGATACCGCCGGTAAGAAGCAAGGAACGGCGATCGATACGCAAGGTCATGGGCAGGCTCCCCTAGTCCCGCGTTGCTGCACCCGTCTCGTGGCGGGTTCGTGACAGCGCGGCGCTGCGAGGCTAAGCGCTGTCGCGGGGGCTCGCAACCAACGGGCTGAGTGGGGAATATACGAGATGACTGCGACCGCCGCGCTGCTGCGCGCGCCTGCCAGTTGGCCGCGCTGGGCGATCCTGCTCGGCATTGCCCTGCTCGCGCGGGCGATCACCTTCGGCAATCCCACGCTGCATGTCGACGAGGCCTTCTACCTCGAGACCGCCGATCTGATGCTGAAGGGCGCGGTGCCCTATGTCGATGTGTGGGACCGCAAGCCGATCGGACTGTTCCTGATCTACGCCGTGCCCGCATTCTTCGGCGTGAAGGCAGGCGTGTGGATCTATCAGATGATGGCGTTCGCCTGCGTGGTGCTGACCGCGCTGGGCATCGCCCGGCTGGCCGAGCGCGCAGGATGGGCGAAGGGCGCGACGGCTGCAGGGATCGCCTATCTATTCTGGCTCAACCTGCTCGAGGGTCAGGGCGGCCAGGCGCCGGTCTTCTACAATCTGCTGATGGTCGGCGCGTGCCTGCTGGCGTCGCCGCGCAGCGACGATGCGAGCAACGCCGCTCGCCGCTTCTGGAGCGGGCTGGGCGCGATGGCACTGGTCGGCCTGTCGATCCAGATCAAATATTCGGTGGTGTTCGAAGGTTTCTTCATCGGCCTGTGGCTGATGTGGCGCGAATTCCGGCTGGGACGCGGCGTGATCGCGATCCTGCCGATGGCGGCGGCATGGGCCGGCATCGCGCTGATCCCCACCGCAGCCGCATGGGGCGCCTATCAGGCGATGGGACATGGCGAGGCATTCGTCTTCGCCAATTTCACCTCGATCATGGCGCGCCAGCCCGATCCGATGCTCGAACAGCTCGGCAACCTGCTCAAGATCGCGCTGATCACCTCGATGCTGTTCGCGATGGCGATCATCGGATGGATCATGCCCAAGGGGCTGGGCAACGAGCAGGTGCAGCGGCGCTTCCTCTATGGCTGGCTGATCGCATCGACGCTGGGGCTGCTGGTGTTCGGATCGTGGTTCGATCACTATGCCCTGCCGCTGCTCGCGCCGCTTGCGGCCTGCGCGGCGGGGTTTCTCGGGCACCATCACAATGGCAAGCGCTGGGCGCCGTACGTCCTGATCTTCGTGATGCTCGGCGGCTTCGTTCTGGTGGCCAAGAAATTCCACGATCGCGGCACGAGCGCGGAATATGCGCAACTGGTGGAGACGATCGGGCACGGACCGGGCTGCATGTATGTCTATTCCGGCCCCTCATTCCTCTACAGCTCGACCGGGCGGTGCCGGGTCACGCCGTGGATCTTCCCGAGCCATCTGAGCCGCTTGCGCGAATCCGGGGCGATCGGGGTGCCGTCGGACGTCGAGATCCGCCGCATCTTCACGCAGGACAAGCCCGAGATCGTGGTGATGCGCCCGCCCTATCATGGCGAGTATAAGGAAATGCGCGCGCTGGTGCTCGCCGAAGTGACGCGGGACTATCAGCCCGCGAAGGAAGTGAAGGTCGGCTGGCTGAAAATCTCGGTCTATCGCCGGAAGTAGGTTAGGCGACCCCGGCCAGATCGGCGGGCGCGACGACGCCGTTCTTCGCGTCGATCAGGCTCTGATAATAGGCCATCAGGTCGACCGTATGGTCGTAATCGGTGCGGACCTTGCCCGCGGCATGGGTGACGGCGGCACGCAGGATGCGGGGCTCGCGGGCAAACATGCGGCGAATCGCGTCGGCGGCGGCGCGGGCGTCGCGCGCGGCATAGGTTTCGGCGAATTGGGGCTCGGCGATCTCGGCGCAACCGCCTTCGTCGGGCACGATCAGCGGCAGGCCCGACGCCAGCGCTTCGGACGCGACCAGACCGAACGGCTCGGCATCCGAACCGTGGATCAGCGCATCGCAGCTGGCCATGATCCGCGACAGCCGCTCGCGATCATAAACCGGGCGGAACATGCGGATATGCGGCGACCCGGCGACGCGCATCTCGAGCCGGCCGCGATCCATCCCATCGCCGAGCATGATCAGGCCGACCGGCATGTCGGCGCCCGCCGCCTCGACCGCGTCGATGACCAGCGACCAGCGCTTTTCGCGGTGATGGCGGCCAAGGCCGAGCAGCAGATGCCCCTCGGGCGGCAAGCCGCACTGAGCGAGCAGTGCCGCGCGAAGCTTTTCGTCGCGCAGTTCGGGCGAGAAGAAGCCGCGATCGATCCCCAGCGGCATCGACGCATTGACCTTCAGCCCGCGCCGCTCATGGCGCTTGGCCAGCGCCGGCCCGTTGGTGACGAAGGCGTCGTATTTGTCGAGGAAGCGCGCCATGTAGCGCGTGTACCAGCCGAACGCCTTCTCGACCTGTGCCGTGGTGGCGATCCCGTCGAGCCAGCGCTGCGGATAGGCGCCGATATTGTCGTTGTGCGCGAAGAACACCTTCAGCGCATCGCCCTGCCAGTTGCCCACGGTCCAGGCGGGCATGTGCGGCGAGCAATTCTCGACCACATCGGGCTTCAGCTCGTCGAGCAGGTTCCAGATCGGCTCTTCCTGAACGAAGATCCAGTAGTTGCGATCGACGATCAGCGGCGGCGACTTGATCCAGTGGATGCGGCCGCCGCCTGGACGTTCCTCGACCGCGTCCTTCGCGCCGGGGGCGACGACGATCAGCTCATGGCCGAGATCGGCCATGATGCCCATCTTGCGATCGAGATAGGTGCGAACCCCGCCGCCCGTGGGCGAATAGAATTCGTTGACGTCGACGACGCGCATCCGGGCCTCAGATCCAGTCGAGTTTCTTGGCCAGCGCCTGCGCGCTGAACACGCCGATCAGCGCGACGTGCGCGAGCAGGGTCAGCGCAGCCATCAGCGCCATCAGCTCGGTGAGCGAATCGCCCGAACCGATCAGCAGGATCGCGACCGACGCGAACACCAGTTCCTTGTTCGGGAGCAGCGGGATGCGCGAGACGAGCATTCGGCCGGCGGCAAGGAACAGCCAGGTGCCGACGGGAACCGCGGGCATCGCGAAGTGCCAGGCGAGCGCCAGCGTGAACGTGCCCAGCGCCAGACGGACCATGTGGATGGCGAACACCCACCAGAGCGAATTGCGCGGCAACGAGAAGACACGCTTGGAGAAGAGGAAAAAGGGCAGGCTCATCGCCACCATCAGCGCGGCCGAACCGGCGACGGTGTTGAAGTTCACCAGATCCTTCGGAAGCATTTCCATGAAGGGGATGGTCAGCAGGATCAGGATCAGGGTGAAGGTGTTGCCCGCGATCGCCGACTGGATCGTGACGTCCTTCACCGCACCGAAGGGCGCCGCGACCATCTGGGTACGCTGGCGCGCCCAGGCATAGAAATAGGCCTCGCCCGAATAGCCGACCACCACTTCGTTCGCGATGCGCTTTTTGTGCAGCGCAGCCATGCCATCTAGCGGAATGGCCCAAAGTCGACGAAAAATAATGTAATCGAAGGTCGGCGGCCCCAGATAAAACAGCGCGAACGCGATGTAGAAGCCGGGATGCGTCGGGATCGCCTGCTGCAGGCCGGCCAGGCCGGAGCCGAACAGTTCGCGCGCGAGCGCGGCGATCATGAGCAGCGTCAGTGCGCTGCCCAGCACCAGCGGCCACCGTCGCCGGATCTTCTCAATGGGCTCTAAGCCCGCCAAATCAGGCGCTTTTTGAAGAGCCGCCTCGACGGGATTCTGGATTGACGCTTCAGGTCCAGCATTACTCACAGGACGAAATTCCGCTTCCGAAATGAAAATTTCGAGACACAATCGACACTAAACTACGTAAGAGCACGTAAGGGTCCGCAAACGCCCCTCTGAAAGCAGATTGCGGTTTCTTTGGGGGCGATTTGGGCGTTAGGAAGGCGTTCCGCAAGATCATGCCGCACTGCAACCGTTTCGGAGCCGGTAGAATATTGGCTTTCGCGCAAAGTTTGCGGGGGGGCGGGGTGGAGCGCGCGCTGCTGCGGATGGCGCACGGATGGCAGGCGCAGGGCCGCGAAATCATCCTCGTCATCGGCGACAGGCAGGGGCCGCTGTCACGCGAATTGCCGGAGGGCGTGGCGGTGCGCGAACTCGGCAGCGCGAGCTATGCCGCATTGCGGCGCGCGATGCCTGGCATCATCCGCGAAACCCGGCCCGACCTGATCTTCTGCCCCGGCAATCATTACAGTGCAGTCGCGGGCTGGACCCGGCTGGCGCTGGGCCGCGATTGCCCCCCGATCGTCGCCAAGGTCTCCAATGCGCTGGTGCGGCCCGACATGGGCGGAATCGAGGCATGGGGCTATCGCCGCTGGCTGCGGCTGCACCCATGTTTCCTCGACCATGTCGTGGCGATGACCGATGCGACTGCAGCCGAAGCGATGCGCGAGATGCGCCTGCCCGCCGATCGGATCAGCACGATCGCCAATCCGCCTGCTTTGCCCCTGCCCGATGCCGAAGCCGTGGCGCTGCCCGAGGGACGGTACATCCTCGGCGTGGGGCGGCTGGAAGCGCAGAAACGCTGGGAACGGTTGATCGCCGCCCTGCCCCGGCTGGCGGACCGCGAGGTGCGGCTGGTGATTCTCGGCGAAGGCAGTCTGCGCGAGGCCCTGACGGCTCAAGTCGCGGCGTTGGGGCTGACGGCGCGAGTGACGATGCCGGGCCATGTCGGCGATCCTCTGCCCGCGATGGCTGGCGCGGCGGTGGTGGCGCTGACATCCGACTATGAGGGCGTGCCGGGCGTGCTGCGCGAGGCGCTGGCGCAGGGAACACCGGTTGTCGCGACCGATTCGAGCGTGTCGGTGCGCGAGATCGTGGCGTCGCCCGCATCGGGCGACGTGATCGCGCGCGACGATGCCGATGGGCTGGTCGCCGCGCTCGATCGCTGGCTGGCTCCCGGCGCGGCGCGGCCGGAACCCGCAACGCATCAGGGCGATCCGATCGCCGAATATCTCGCCTTGTTCGACCGGGTCGTGACTCAGCGCTGCGGCGAATAGGACAGGCCGATCCACAGGGTGCGCGGGCTGGCGCGCTCGATGATGCCGGGGCCGCTGATCCCGGCTTCGACTCGCGAATCGAACAGGTTCTCGCCGCGCAGTTCGATACCGAAACCGCCGGCGATCGGGATCCGGGCGATGCCGTCCAGCGTGAAGGCATCGGCGAGTAGCCGCTGATTCTGATCGTCCTCGAATTGCGGCGCGACATAGCGCGCGGTGACCGCGACGCGCGCGCCGAAGCGCTGCCAGCCCAAGGTCGCCGACCCCTGATGCGGCGCGGTCTGGGCCGGGCGGAGGCCGTCGAGCGGCGCTGCCGCGCCCGAACCCTGTACCCGCGCATCGGTGAATGCATAGGAGGCATTGAGGAAGACCGGGCCGCTGGCGAAGCGCGCATCGAGTTCGATCCCGCGTGCTTCGACCGAATCGAGATTGCGACGCTGGCGATAGACCCCCGCCGCCGAGACGAAGCCCACGCCGGGGAAATTGCCGGGGCCATTGGCCAGCGTGATATTGGCGATCGCGCCGTCGAGGCGGCTCCAATAGCCGGTGGCGGACAGGCTGAGCGCGTCGAGCGGGGCGAATCTGACGCCGATCTCGGCGCCGGTCAGCCGCTCGGGATCGAGCAGCGCGTTGGCGGCGGTGGCATCGGCACCGACGCGGAACGGGCGGTAGAGTTCGTTGAGCGTCGGCAATCGCCAGCCGCGATACGCCGCCGCGCGCAACGTGACGCCCTCACCTGCCTCTACCGCCGCGCCGATCCGGCCGGTCGCTTCCCAGCCGCTGCGGTCGGCGAAGGCTTGATCGGTCAGCGCGGTCCCGCCTGCGAGCGGGGTTTCGAGCAGATGCCCGCCGCCGATCCGCCAGCGATCGATCCGCCCCCCGGCGCTGAGCGTCAGCGGGCCGCTTTCGTAGCTGGCATCGGCGAACCCGCCAAAGGTGAGGCTCCGCCCGCCCGCTTCGCGCCGCCGCGTCGGCAGGCCCGCGACATAGGTGTAGAGCTCCTGCGTCCGTCCCGAGACCGCGCGGATGTCCGCGCCGAGCCGAAGGGTGAGCGCGCCGGTCACCGGCTCGATCTCGAACCGCCCACCGATGCCGGTGGCAGGGACATTATACTGGTCGAGCGTCGGCGTGGCGGCGGTGCGGGCGGCATCGACGCTGGCGAAGCCGCTGGCGAACTGGCGCGTCTGAACATAACCAAGCGCCAACCAGCGCGCGCCGACCAGCCGGACGCTGGCGTCGACACCGTCGCTCTTCACCGGCGTGAAATCGACGCCCCGGTCGCGGCGGTCGCGAAAACCCGAGAGGTTGGCCTGAAGCTCGGTTCCGCCCAGATCGATCACGCCGCGCAGGGCGAGGCTGGCCTGTTCATAGGGCGCGGGGCGATCCGCAATCCCTCGCTGTCCCTCGATCACCGGGATGAAGCCGTCGCCCCGGGCATATTGCGCGGCGATCGTCGCGAAGCCGCCGCCCGCCCGCGCCGAGCCGGTGACATTGGCCTCGACGCTGTTCCGGCTACCATAGGCCAGTCCCATCGCGACCGGCCCCGGCCCTGCGCTGCTCAACTCGATCATGCCCGCGAGCGCGCCCGGCCCGGCATAGCCGCTGCCCCCGCCGCGAGTGACGCGCGCGGATTGGAGACCGGCGGGGAGATAGGCGGGAAAGGCGACCCAGCCGCCGAACGGATCGGTTTGCGGCACACCGTCGAGCAGCAGCAGCACCCGGCTCGACGCATTGCCGCCAAGGCCACGCAGGGTGATTCCCTGCGCCGTGGGATGCGACGAGCGCGAGTCCGAACGGCGAAACTGGGCGAGGCCGGCGACCTCGCGCAGCGCATCCTCCAGCCGGTTGCTGGCGGTGCCCTTCAACTGGTCGGCGTCGAGCGTGACGACGGCATAGGCGGCATCGCCTCGCGGGGCTTCGAGGCCCTGCCCGGTGACGACGATCTCGGGATTCGCTTCTTGCGCGAAGGCAGGAAGCGGCGCGAGGAGCGCGAGCCATAACAAGCGCATGCCCGTCAGAGGGTGAGTAGGGCAGTCATCGTTTCGCAGGGACCGGGGCCGGGAACATATCCTCCATCCCAACACCTCCTCTGAAGAGGAGGGGCTTTTCACGCCTTCACCGCATCCGGATGGGCGGCGGCAAAGGCGGGCAGCGCGGTCGCAGCGGCGTCGGCGGCGACCAGCCTGGGAAAGGCGTCGAGCGGCGTTTCGAAGCGGCGGGCATTGTACATCTGGGGGACGAGGCAGATGTCGGCGATCCCGGGCGTCTCGCCACCGAGGAACGGGCCGCTCCCGGCCATCGCTTCCAGTGCGGTAAAGCCTTCGGCGATCCAGTGACGCGTCCAGTCGTTGCGCGCGGGCTCGTCGACCTTCAGCTCGTGGGTGAGGTAACGCATCACCCGAAGATTGTTCAGCGGATGGATGTCGCACGCGACCAGCAGCGCCTGTGCGGTCGCGGCGGCGCGCGCGGCGGGATCGGCGGGGATCAGGCGCGGCTCGGGCCAGGTCGCGTCGAGCCAGTCGATGATCGACAGGCTCTGCGTCAGCACCAGCCCGTCGACTTCCAGCGCGGGCACGAAGCCCTGCGGATTCAGCCGGAGATGCTCGGGGCTGCGCTGCTGATTCTCGAGCAGCAGCACGTCGCGCCGCTCATAGGCCAGCCCCTTGAGGTTGAGCGCGATCCGCACGCGATAGGCGGCGGAAGACCGGAAATAATCGTAGAGCAGCATTGCGATGCCTCTGTTTTGGGCGGTGGGGAAGCGGGCCGGCACCGCGTCCGCGCGAGCGGATCAAACTCTAGACCGGCGGCTCCGGCTGCGGCTCAGGCTCGGGATTGCGCCGCCATCGGAGCTTTCGCTCCTTGCTGACTCCCGCCCGGGCCGCGCGTTCCGATTCGCGTTCCAGCGCGACCTTGATCATCGCCACCATCGGATCGGCGAGAGCGAGGCCCATCACCCCGAACAGGGTCGAGGCGAGGATCTGCGCCGACAGGGTCAGCGCGGGCGGCAGATCGACGGTGCGCTTGGCCACCAGCGGGATCAGCACATAGCCGTCAAAGGTCTGCACGCCGAAATAGATGGCGATCGCCCACAGGCCCTGTTCGTACCCGGCGCTGAAGCCGACCGCGACCATCAGGATGCCCGAGACAAACGCGCCGATATTGGGGATGAAAGCGAGGATGCCGGTGATGATGCCGAGCAGCAGCGCCATCGGCACGCCCGCCGTCCACAGCAGAATCCAGGTCAGCACGCCTTCGAACAACATGCCGAGCAGGCGCCCGGCGAGCAGCACGCGCATCGTTCGCGCCATGCGGGCCAGCGTGACCGAGAATTCGTCGCGCGCCTCGACCGGGACCATCCATTGCAGCCCGCGCTCGTACAGGCGCGGCTCGATCGCGATGAACAGGCCGATCGTCATGACCATGACGAGGCTGCCCGCGGCGCCCAGCACGGTGCCCACCGCCGAGGTGAGCTTGCCGACCGAACCCAGCGCCTGCTGGGCGATACCGGTCAGGTCCGACCGGCCCGGCATCAGGCCGAGATCGGAGATCCATCCGGTAACCCGGTCCGCCTGCACCTCCAGCGTGGCGCGAAGCTGTTCCGCCTGCTGCGCGATCTGGACGCCGGTGAGGTAGAACACGCCGGAAATGAAGGCGATGACGAGAACGACCACGATCAGCAGCCGGAGACCGCGCGGCAGTGGCGCGACTTTGCCGATCAGGCGGACGCCGCCATCGAGCATCGAGGCAAAGACCAGCGCGCCGAAGATGATCAGCAAGGGCTGGATCAGCAGGGCGACAAGGGCAATGGCGATCGCGCAGCCGAACCAGACGCTGGCCTTGCGCAGTTCGGCGCGGACCACCGGATCGCGAAGCTCGTTGGGACCGGGTTCGTGGACCACCGAGACGGACTCGGCGGCGGCGGTTTCCTCGGCGAATTCCCTCACGGCGCGACCGGGGTCGGCGTCGCGGTCGGATGGAGCGAACTGCCCGCGCGGCCCGAACGGAACGATCCGAACCAGCTCATCGGGTTCATGCCCGCGCTGCCGTCGAGCGAGAAGGTGATGAATTCGGCGCGGCCGCCGATATTCTCCCACGGCACCGGCCCGCCCAGCCCGTTGAAGGGCGCGCCGGTCGGGTAGCGGCTGTCGGCGCTCTTGTCGCGATTATCGCCCATCAGGAAGACATGGCCTTTCGGAATGGTCCGTTCGGCATAGGTGTCGTCGGGGCGCACGCCGAGGTCAACCGTATCGTACGAAACGCCGTTGGGCAGCGTCTCGCGATAGATGGGCAGGCTGCAATAGAGCTTGTTGTTGGCGCCGCGCACGAGCCGTCCGGGATATTCCTCGGGCAGGCATCGGGTGTTGCCGTCGACCGGGATCATGCGATCGCCCTGATAGACGCGCGGCACGGCCTTGCCGTTGATGAACAATATGCCGCCCTGCACTGCCAGCTTGTCGCCCGGCAGGCCGACGACGCGCTTGATATAGTCGGTATCCGATCCCGGTGGGGTGACGATCACTACGTCGCCCCGTTCGGGCATGCGGCCGAGCAGTCGGCCCTTCATGAAGGGCAGCAGGTGGAAGGTCGGGGTCACGAACGAATAGCCATAGGGATATTTGGTCACGACCAGCCGATCGCCGACCAGAAGGCCCGGCATCATCGATTCGGAGGGGATATAGAAAGGCTTGGCGATCAGGCTGTGGAAGCCGAGCACCGCGATCACCAGCCAGAAGATACCCTTCGCCTCGCCCCACCAGTCGGTGCGGCGGCGGGTTTCTTCCTCAGCTTCATAATCCTGATAGGGCAGCGCCATTTCCTCGGACATCAGGCAGGAAGCGCTTCGAGGATGACGAAGGCCTGGGCCCAGGGATGGTCGTCGGTCAACGTCAGATGCACCTTTGCGATATGGCCCTCGGGCACCAGACGATCGAGCGCGGCTTTCGCTCCGCCGGAAAGCGACAGCGTCGGCGCGCCGCTGGGCGAATTGACCACTCCGATATCCTTCATGAACACGCCCTTGCGGAATCCCGTCCCCACGGCTTTCGAAAAAGCCTCCTTGGCCGCGAAGCGTTTGGCGAGCGTTCCGGCCCGCGTATGCGGCCGCCGCCGCGCCTTCAATAGCTCGACATCGGTAAAGACACGGTTTTCAAAGCGTTCACCGAACCGGTCGAGCGAATTCTGGATCCGCTCGATATTGCAGAGGTCGGATCCGAGGCCGATGATCACCGCGCCTCATCCATCAGCGCGCGCATCCGCTTCACCACCGGGACCAGTCCGTCGAAGATCGCCTCGCCGATCAGGAAATGGCCGATGTTCAGCTCCATCAGCTGCGGGATCGCGGCGATGGGGATGACATTGTCGAAGGTCAGGCCGTGGCCGGCATGAGGCTCCAGCCCCGCCTTAACCGCCAGCGCCGCCGCATCGGCGATTCGCTTCAGCTCGGCTTCGCGCGCGTCCTCGGCCAGTTCGCAATAGCGGCCGGTATGGATCTCGATCACCGGCGCGCGGAGGCGCAGGGCGGCGTCAATCTGGCGTTCGTCGGGCTCGATGAACAGCGATACGCGGCATCCGGCGTCGAGCAGCTTTGCGACCATCGGCGCGAGGTGGTTGTGCTGGCCGGCGGCGTCGAGCCCGCCTTCGGTGGTGCGTTCCTCGCGCTTCTCGGGGACGATGCACACCGCATGGGGGCGATGGCGCAGCGCGATGGCGAGCATTTCCTCGGTCGCGGCCATTTCGAGGTTGAGCGGAATGGTCAGCTCGGCCGAGAGGCGGGCGATGTCGTCGTCGGTGATGTGGCGGCGATCCTCGCGCAGATGCGCGGTGATGCCGTCGGCCCCGGCTTCTGCGGCGAGCAAGGCGGCCCGCACCGGATCGGGATAGCCGCTACCGCGCGCGTTGCGCACGGTCGCGACATGATCGATGTTCAGGCCCAGGCGCAGCTTTCCGGTCACGCTATTGCCCGGCTCCCCGGCTTGATCGCCGGAATCGCGGCGAGTTCGGGCGGAAGCTGGTCCGCCGGATAAGCCGGCACGTCCATTTTGAGTAGCGAGACGAGCGGCACGCCGATGTCGGCCTTGCCGTTCGAACGATCGACGATGCACGCCGCGCCCAGCAGATTGCCCGGATGCTTGCGAATCGCCGCGATGCATTCGCGCGACGAAAGCCCGGTGGTGACGATATCCTCGACCATCACGATTCGCGCGCCTTCGGGAATTTCGAATCCGCGGCGCAGCTGGAATTCGCCATCCTCACGCTCGACGAACACCGCGAGGCAGCCCAGCGCCCGCGCCGTCTCATAGCCCGGAATGATTCCGCCGATCGCGGGCGAAACCACCATGTCGACCTGGCCGAACGATTCGCGGATCAGTGCTCCAAGCGCGCCGCATACCCGCTCGGTCCGCGCGGGGTCCTCGAAGATTCGCATCTTCTGGAGGAACACCGGCGAGCGCAGGCCCGACGAGAGAATGAAATGGCCTTCCATCAGCGCACCGGCATCGCGGAATTCGGCAAGAATCGGGTCGTCGGTCACGCGAACTCCACGTTCAGAAAGGCTCGCGCGTACTTAGGACTCGCCTGCCAAGGCCGCAACCACGCGCAAAAAGCTATTGAGAACGGGGTCCGTCAGCGTATAGGCCCCAGCAATTGGCTGGTTTCCGCCAGCTTCCGGCGCTTTCGAAACAGGGTGAATATCGACGATGCGCAAGCTTGGGTTGACTGCGATTGTCATGGCTGCGGGGCTTGCCCTTGCCGGCCCGGCAATTGCCCAGAACACCGCGGCTCCCGCCGCTCCCGCAGCCGAGACCACGGCTGCTCCGGCCGACGAGGCCGCCACCGCGAACGCAACGGCTCCGGCCAACGCGACCGCCGCGGCGCCCGCGACGCCCGATCCGCTGCTCAATGCGGACGGTTCGCAGAAGACCGCGCCGGTTCCCGGTATCGGCCAGCCCGAACCCGGCCTGATCGGAATGCAGAAGCAGTTCACGCCGACCGGCCGTGAAGCACACTGGTTCCACAACAGCGTGCTGATGCCGCTGATCGTGGTGATCTCGATCTTCGTGCTCATCCTGCTGCTGTGGGTGATCGTCCGCTATCGCCGCTCGGCGAACCCGGTGCCGTCGAAGACCTCGCACAACACCGCGATCGAAGTGGTGTGGACGCTGCTCCCCGTGCTGATCCTGGTCGCGATCGCGGTCCCCTCGATCCGCCTGCTGGCGCATCAGTTCGAGCCGGCTCCGGACGGCGCGGTCACGATCAAGGCGATCGGCAACCAGTGGTTCTGGTCGTACGAATATCCCGATCATGGCGGCATCCAGCTGACCGCGAACATGCTGAAGGAAAAGAACGAGGTTCCGGCCGGCCAGCGCTTCCGCACCGATGCCGACGGCCCGAAGCTGCTCGCCACCGACACCCGCGTGATCCTGCCCTATGGCGTGCCGATCCGCCTGGTCGCGACCGCCAACGACGTGATCCACGCCTGGGCGATGCCGGCCTTCTGGACCAAGATCGACGCGGTCCCGGGCAAGCTGAACGAGACCAGCTTCATCATCGAGAAGCCGGGCGTCTATTTCGGCCAGTGTTCGGAACTGTGCGGCGCGCGTCACGGCTATATGCCGATCGTCGTCCAGGCGGTTTCGCCCGCCGAGTTCGAAGCCTGGGTCAAGGCCAAGGGCGGCACGATGCCGGCTATCGGCAAGCCCAGCGCCGCGGCGCCCGCCCAGCCGGGCAGCGATGCAGCCGACGACACGACCACTCCCGCCAACGGCCTCGGCCCGGTCGTGAACGCGACCGAACCCGCCGCCAACTCCACGGGCAACTGATACCATGAGCACCACCACCCTCGACGCGCATGGCCATGACCATGCGCATGACCATCATGACGGCGACCACAAGCCGGGCTTCTTCGCCCGCTGGTTCATGTCGACCAACCACAAGGACATCGGGACGCTGTACCTGATCTTCGCGATCGTCGCGGGGATCATCGGTGGCGGCATTTCGGGTCTGATGCGCTGGGAACTCGCCGAGCCGGGCATCCAGCACCTCCAGACCTGGGCTTCGATGCTGCATGGCGGCGAGCAGTCGCTCGATCAGGCGCTCCACTTCTGGAACGTGCTGATCACCGCGCACGGCCTGATCATGGTGTTCTTCATGGTCATGCCGGCGATGATCGGTGGCTTCGGCAACTGGTTCGTCCCGATCATGATCGGCGCGCCGGACATGGCGTTCCCGCGCATGAACAACATTTCGTTCTGGCTGCTGATTCCGGCCTTCCTGCTGCTGCTGGGTTCGGGCTTCTTCGGCGCGGGCGCGGGCACGGGCTGGACGGTCTATGCGCCGCTCTCGACCTATGGCGAGCCGGGGCCGTCGGTGGACATGGCGATCCTGTCGCTCCACCTGGCGGGCGCCAGCTCGATCCTGGGCGCAATCAACTTCATCACCACCATCTTCAACATGCGCGCGCCGGGCATGACCCTGCACAAGATGCCGCTTTTCGTGTGGTCGGTGCTGATCACCGCC
Organism: Sphingomonas sp. G-3-2-10; assembly: GCF_012927115.1. Taxonomy (NCBI): domain Bacteria; kingdom Pseudomonadati; phylum Pseudomonadota; class Alphaproteobacteria; order Sphingomonadales; family Sphingomonadaceae; genus Sphingomonas; species Sphingomonas sp. G-3-2-10. The sequence continues at coordinate 3,023,291 of NZ_JABBFY010000001.1, forward strand.
TTCCTGCTGCTGCTGGCCCTCCCGGTCCTCGCAGCCGCGATCACCATGCTGCTGACCGACCGCAACTTCGGCACTGCGTTCTATGATCCGCAATATGGCGGCGATCCGGTGCTCTACCAGCATCTGTTCTGGTTCTTCGGCCACCCCGAAGTGTACATCATGATCCTGCCGGGCTTCGGCATCGTCAGCCAGATCATCGCCACCTTCAGCCGCAAGCCCGTCTTCGGCTATCTCGGCATGGCCTATGCGATGGTCGCGATCGGCGTGGTCGGCTTCGTCGTGTGGGCGCACCACATGTTCACCACCGGCATGAGCGTGAACGTGAAGATGTACTTCACCGCCGCGACGATGGTGATCGCGGTGCCGACGGGCGTGAAGATCTTCTCGTGGGTCGCGACGATGTGGGGTGGCTCGCTCACCTTCCGCACGCCGATGGTCTGGGCGATCGGCTTCATCTTCATGTTCACCGTGGGCGGCGTCACCGGCGTGGTCCTCGCGAACGGCGGCGTCGACGACTATATGCACGACACCTACTATGTCGTGGCGCACTTCCATTATGTGCTGTCGCTGGGCGCAGTGTTCGGCCTGTTCGCCGGCTTCTACTACTGGTTCCCGAAAATGTGGGGCAAGATGTACAGCGAGTTCCTCGGACAGCTGCACTTCTGGATCTTCTTCATCGGCGTGAACATCCTGTTCTTCCCGATGCACTTCCTCGGCACCGACGGTATGCCGCGCCGTATCCCGGACTATACCCCGGCGTACCAGCACTGGAACCAGGTCGCTTCCTACGGCTATCTGATCATGCTGGTCGGCATGGGTGTGTTCTTCGTGAACGTCATCTGGTCGCTGATCGCGGGCAAGCCGGCTCCTGACAATCCGTGGGGCGAAGGTGCGACGACGCTGGAATGGACCCTGTCCAGTCCGCCGCCGTTCCACCAGTTCGAGACCCTGCCGGTCATCGAGGACGACAAGCACCACTAAGGTGCAAGTCGCCTGAGGCGGAAACGAAGCGCCCCGGAGGAAACTCCGGGGCGTTTTCGTTTGTGAGGTTTGCTCGCGCTTCACCCGCGCGTCGGTTATCGATTGGCGATGACGAAGCGCCTGGACATTCTGGTCAGCTCAAGCCCCGCCTCGAACGACCATCAGGCTCGCATCCTTGTCGATGGCGTGGACTGGCTCGGGCCAGATGCTCTTGGGCTCGACCCACCCGAGTTGAAGAATCAATTGCGGCGCGAGCAACCGCAGCAGGCAGTCGTAGCTGTCGAGCCGGTGTCCGCCATCGTCGGACGATGCAGTTGCGGGTGCGTGGGCTGTTCCGACACCGTCGTGCGAATCTACCGGTACGGCACCACAGTCGAATGGATCGGGGGACCCGTCAGCGTCGCCTTCGACGCCGCCCAATATGACGCGGAGCACACCCGGTTTGAGGTCGATCGGTCATGGGAAACGCTGGATCGGACGGTCGAACGCGAAGTAGGGGATATGTTCGCCGGAACCATCCTCGACGGCAAGTACGCGTTTGATTGGGCGTCAGCCAGAATCGAGGCCGGCCTGATCCTGCTGTCTTACTCATCGGAGGGCGATCAGAAGCTGCTGCGGTTCAAATGGGATCAAGCGTCCAGCGTGGATGCTGTTCAGCGCGCCGCCGAATTTCGCCGCCGGACCTTCCCGGATTCCTGAACCACATCCCGCCTTTCCCCCAAAGACGTACCGGCCTATAGCGCCTCGATTCCTATGGCTTCCGCAGCACCTATGACCGCTCCCGCGACCCCGCTTCCCGCCGACTGGCGCGATTTCCTCGCGCTCACCAAGCCGCGCGTCCTGACGCTCGTCGTCTTCACCGGCCTGTGCGGGATGCTGGTTGCTCCGGTGCCCATCCATCCGGTTCTCGGCTTCACCGCGATCCTGTGCATTACGCTGGGGGCGGGCGCTGCCGGCGCGCTGAACCAGTGGTACGAATCCGATCTCGATTCGAAGATGAAGCGGACCCAGGGCCGCCCGCTCCCCGCGGGCCGGATGGATCGCCAGTCGGCGCTGCATTTCGGCGTCGGCCTCGCCTGCTTCTCCGTCATCCTGATGTATTTCGCGCTGAATCTGGTCGCGGCGGCCATCCTGACCGTCTCGATCCTGTTCTACGTCTTCATCTACACCATCTGGTTGAAGCGCCGCACCGCTCAGAACATCGTGATCGGCGGCGCTGCCGGCGCCTTCCCGCCGATGATCGGCTGGGCCGCCGCGACCGGCGACATGGCGACGCTGCCCGTGCTGCTGTTCGCGCTGATCTTCCTGTGGACGCCGCCGCATTTCTGGGCGCTCGCGCTGTTCGTGAAGACCGATTACGCCAATGCCGGCGTGCCGATGCTGCCGGTGGTGGCGGGCGAGCGCACCACGCGCACCCAGATCGGCCTCTATACCCTGCCGATGGTCGCAGCAGCGATCGCGCCCTGGGCATTGGGCAAGACGGGCGCGATCTATGGCGTGACAGCGCTTGTCCTGAATGCGCTGTTCCTGCTGTTCGCGGCGCAAGTCACGTTCCGCTCGACCCAGCCAGAGGACATGATGGCGCCCGAGAAGCGCCTGTTCAAATTCTCGATCCTCTATCTGTTCCTCATGTTCGGCGCTGTGGTCGCCGACCGGTGGTTTGCATGAACGATCTTCCCGAGACGACCGAAGCCCAGGTCCGTGCGCGCCAGCTGGGCCGCGCGAAGGTGATGGCGTGGCTGCTCGGCGGCTTCGTGATCCTCGTCTTCGCGATCTCGATCGTGAAGATCAAAATGGGCCTCCACGGATGACGGTCAGTCCAAAGCTCCGGACGGCGTTGCTCGGCAGCCTGTTCGTCTGCTTCATGGGCGGACTGGGCTTCGCGAGCGTGCCGCTCTACCGCATGTTCTGCGAAGTGACCGGGTTCAACGGCACGACGATGCGCGGCACCGAGGCGCCTGGCGGCGTCGGCAAGACCGTTCGCGTCGCATTCGACGCCAATACCAGCCAGAAACTGCCCTGGATCTTCAAGCCCGAGCAGCGCGTCAGCACGATCGAGATCGGCGGGCGCGACATCGCCTTCTACACCGCGAAGAACCTCTCGGATAAGCCGGTCACCGGCACCGCGACCTTCAACGTGACGCCCACCCAGGCAGGCAAATATTTCACCAAGATCCAGTGCTTCTGCTTCACCGAGCAGACCCTTGCCCCGGGCGAAGAGATGCGGATGCCGGTGATCTACTATGTCGATCCGAAGATCGTCGACGATCCGGATACGAAGGATGTGCGCGAAATCACGCTGTCCTACACATTTTACCCTGTGGATTCCGCGAAGACACCGGGCTAAGGCAGCGCCGAATAGAGCCAAATTTTCGTAACAGGGACCGATCATGGCCGGAGCCAAGAACCACCAGTATCACATCCTTCCGCCCGACGCGGTGCCGATCTTCGCCTCGTTCGCGGCGTTCGTGATGGCGGTCGGCGCGATCATGTGGATGCACAGCGCATCCAGCGGCGGCCTGGTGTTCTTCGCCGGCACCGCGCTGGTGATCGCGAGCTTCTTCATCTGGTGGTCGAAGGTGATCGCCGAGGCGCATGCCGGCGACCATACGCCGATCGTGCAGCTCCACCTGCGTTACGGCATGATCCTGTTCATCGCTTCGGAAGTGATGTTCTTCGTCGGCTGGTTCTGGGCCTGGTTCGACTTCTCGCTCTTCCCCTCGACGGTCGAGGCGGTCGGCGGCCAGTGGCCGCCCAAGGGCATGGAAGTGATCAACGCCTGGGAGCTGCCGCTCCTCAACACGCTGATCCTGCTCGCTTCGGGCACCACCGTGACCTGGGCGCACCATGCGCTGATCCACGGTCAGCGTGGCGGCGACCTGAAGGGCCTGTGGGGCCTGATCGGCGTCGGCGAGAATGACGGCGTGAAGAAGGGCCTGTGGCTCACCGTGATCCTCGGCCTGGTCTTCACCGCGATCCAGGCTTACGAGTATGTCCACTCGCCGTTCCCGTTCAAGGCGACCAGCGAAGGCGGCAGCAGCTATGGCGGCGCATTCTTCATGGCCACCGGCTTCCACGGGTTCCACGTTCTGGTCGGCACGATCTTCCTGATCGTGAACCTGATTCGCGCGTACAAGGGCCACTTCACCCCCCGCCAGCATTTCGGCTTCGAAGCGGCGGCCTGGTACTGGCACTTCGTCGACGTGGTGTGGCTGTTCCTCTTCGCCTCGATCTATGTCTGGGGCGGCTGGGGCGCTCCGGTCCACGGTTGATCCGGCTCGGCGGGCATACCGGTGGTCCCTGTGACTGAGCCGGCGCCCGCCGAAGCTGCGCTGAAAGGCGTCTGCCCCCGCTGCGGCGGGGGCAAGATGTTTTCGGGATGGATCGCCTTCGCCGACACCTGCGCGAAGTGCGGATTCGATTTCACCAGATTCAATGTCGGCGACGGGCCGGTGGTGTTCCTGACGCTGGGCGTCGGCACGATCGTCACCGTTCTTGCCCTGATCACCGAGCTCAAGTTCGAGCCCGGCCTGCTGATCCACGCGCTGCTGTGGATCCCACTGACCACGGTGCTGGTCTTCGCCACGCTGCGCTTCGCCAAGGGCCTGCTGCTCGCGCTCGAATATCGCAACGATGCACGTGAGGGACGCGTTCAGAAATGATGCCCCGCCTGCCCCTGATCCCGACGATCGTCGTCACCCTTGCCGTCGCTGCGATGATCGCGCTCGGCATCTGGCAGCTCCAGCGCCGCGAGGAGAAGAACGCCGCGCTCATCACCTACGCGCAGAATATGGAAAAGCCGGCAATGGCCTTCCCCCGCCTGCCGGTGGGGGACCAGTATCTTTTCCGCAAGGCCAGCGCGATGTGCCTCGAAGTGATCGGCTGGCAGCAGCAGGGCGGACGCAACCGCAAGGGCGAGACCGGCTGGCGCCAGATCGCCCAGTGCCGCACCGGTGCGGAAGGTCCGGTACTGCTGATCGATGTGGGGGTGGCGAAGGACCCCAAGTTCAAGCCCGAATGGGGCGGCGGACCGATCACCGGCACGATCACCCATGCCCCGGATTCGCGCACGCTGATCGGATCTTTGTTCGACCGCCGGCCCAAATCGCTGATGCTGATCGCCGATCTCGCCGCGCCGGGGCTGGAGGTGACTGCCAAGCCCGATTTATCGAGCGTGCCGAACAACCATCTGGCCTATGCAGTACAATGGTTCCTGTTCGCACTGGTGGCAGTGGTGATCTATCTGCTGGCGCTGAAGTGGCGCGAGAAGAAGGCCACGCCGGCCCCTCCCAAAGCCTGATGCGGCGGCGCTAAAGAAGCGCTGTCCTTGCTCCGTAACAATCGCGCCGCTAACGCGCGACCATGCGCTATCAGAGCACCCGTGGCACCGCGCCGACGCTTGGCTTCCGTGACGTGACCCTGACCGGGCTCGCCAGCGACGGCGGCCTCTATGTTCCCACCGAATGGCCGCAGTTTAGCCGCGACGAGATCGCGGCGATGGCGAACCTTTCGTACGTCGAGACCGCGGTGCGGGTGATGAAGCCGTTCGTCGGCGACGACCTGTCCGAAGCCGAGCTGCGCGACCTGTGCACGCAAGCCTATGGCCGCTTCGCCCATGCGGCGGTGACCCCGCTCGTCCAGCTGGATCAGCGCCACTGGCTGCTCGAACTGTTCCACGGCCCGACCTTGGCGTTCAAGGACGTGGCGCTCCAGCTGCTGGGCCTGTTGTTCGAGAAGTTCCTGACCGGCAGCGACGCGCATCTGACGATCGTCGGCGCGACATCTGGCGATACCGGAAGTGCTGCGATCGATGCGGTCGCCGGACGCCACGGCGTCGATATCTTCATGCTGCACCCCAAGGGCCGCGTGTCCGACGTCCAGCGCCGCCAGATGACCACGGTGCTGGCGCCCAACGTCCACAACATCGCGATCGAAGGCAGCTTCGACGATGCGCAGGCGCTGGTGAAGGCGATGTTCAACGACGCCGACTTCTCGGGACGCTTCCGGCTTTCGGCGGTGAACTCGATCAACTGGGCCCGCCTGCTCGCCCAGATCGTCTATTATTTCTACGCCGCATCGCGCCTCGGCGCGCCCGAGCGCAAGGTTGCCTTCGCGGTGCCGACGGGCAATTTCGGCGACGTGTTCGCAGGGTACGCCGCCGCGCGCATGGGCCTGCCGATCGAGCAGCTGGTGGTCGCGACCAACGTCAACGACATCCTTCATCGTGCGCTGTCGACCGGCGACTATTCGACCGGCACCGTCACGCCGACCGCCGCGCCCAGCATGGACATCCAGGTCAGCTCGAATTTCGAGCGCCTGCTGTTCGACGCGGGCGGCCGCGACGGGCTGGCGCTGGCCGAGCAGATGCGCGGGTTCGAAGCGAGCAAGGCGATGCGCCTGACGAACGCGCAGCAGACCGAAGCCGCGAAGATCTTCGCCAGCGACCGGATCGATCCGAACGAGATGGCGCAGGCGATGCGCTGGGCCGCCGATTCGGGCGAGATCATCGATCCGCACACCGCGATCGGTCTGGCCGCCGCGCGTCGCGCGCAGACGGGCAACGCGCCGGTGGTGACGCTGGCGACCGCGCACCCCTCCAAGTTCCGCGACGCGGTGGAGCGCGCGACCGGCGAACGTCCCTCGCTACCCGCGCGGATCGGCGATCTGTTCGAGCGCGAGGAGCGCTACGACGTGCTTCCCGGCACGTTCGAAGCCGTCACGGCCTATATCGCCGAGCGCGCCCAACCCCGCTAAGGGGTGGCGATGGATCTGATTACCCTCACCGGCGAACCCTGGGCGGACTATGGCCTGATCGACTCGGGGCATGGGCGAAAGCTCGAGCGCTACGGCAACTATCGCTTCATCCGCCCTGAGCCGCAGGCGATGTGGGCGCCGGCCAGCGACGATTGGGACGCGCATGGCGAGTTCCTCCCCGCCCCCGACGACGAGGGCGGCGGCCGCTGGCATTTCACCAAGCCGACGCCGCGCGAAGGCTGGCCGCTGACGTGGAACGAGGTGCGCTTCACCGCACAGACCACGCCGTTCCGCCATCTCGGCTTCTTTCCCGACATGGCGCCGGTGTGGGACTGGATGCGCGGGCGGATCGACGGGATGGACACGCCCGAGTGCATGAACCTGTTCGGCTATACCGGCGTCGGCACGCTCGCGCTGGCGGCGAAGGGCGCGCGGATGACCCATGTCGATGCGTCGAAGAAATCGGTCGCCGAGGGCAAGGCCAATGCCGAGCTTTCGGGCATGGCCGACAAGCCCGTCCGCTGGATGATCGACGATTGCGGCAAGTTCACTGCGCGCGAAGTGCGCCGGGGCAAGCGCTATGACGGGATCATCCTCGATCCGCCGAAATTCGGCCGTGGCCCGACCGGCGAGCGCTGGGTGCTGGAAACCGGCCTGCCGGGACTCATCGAAGATTGCCGCGCACTGATCGACGCGGAGTCGCGCTTCCTGTTCCTGACCGTCTATGCGGTGCGCATGTCGGCGCTGGCGATCGGAGAACTGGTCCGCCAGCATTTCGGCGACTTGCCGGGCAAGGTGGAATGTGGCGAACTGGCGGTGCGCGAGGAATCGCGCGGGCTGATGCTGCCGACCGCGATCTTTGCGCGGTGGAGCCGGAATTGATGACTGAAGACTTTTCGGGTTTTGTCGCCTGGGTCGAAGAGCGGTTCGGAACCGTCACAGGCTATATCGCAGCCATACTCGTCATCGTTCTCGTGCTGTCGGCCGTTCCGATCGCATACTGGTACTATCTCGGCTAACTCCGCCCCATCTTCATCGCCGCGCCCGCCACGAACGGGCATCCCGCAACCAGCAACAGGCTGACCGCGCCGAGCAGCTTGAGCGCGCCCGGCTCGCCGTCGATCGATCCCGCGCCGAAGATCAGCAGCGGCACCGCGAAGGGCAGCATGACAAGGCCGGCCAGCGCCCCCGCGCTGCGCAGGCCCGCGACCAGTGCGGCGGTGATGACGCCGAGCGCAGCCAGCCCCGGCGTGCCGATCAGCAGGCCGAGTTCGACCTGAACCAATGTCTGGCCCGGCAGGCGGAGCAGCCCCGCCGCGACTACGGTCGCTGCCAGCAATGCAGGCGCGAAGCCCAGCCAGTGGCCGACCATCTTCGCCGCCGCCACCGCCGCATCGGAAAGCCCGCGCACCACGAACTGATCGAGCACCCCGGTTTCGGCGTCGGGCGTGATCAGCCGCTCGACCGGAAGCAGCGCCGCCAGCAGCGCCGCCGCCCAGATCACCCCGCCGCCGATCCGCGCGAGCAACTTGCCGTCCGGCCCGACCGCGAAGGGAAACAGGATCGCGACCAGCAGGAAGAAGGCGACCGGCAGCACCAGCCCACCGCTGGTCCAGCTGCGGCGCAATTCGCGCACCACGATGGCAGTGAAGGCGTTCACTTCCCCCACTCCGTTCGTGCTGAGCTTGTCGAAGCACCGTTCTTTCTTCCTCCCGCCGGAGAGAAGGAGGGCTGCCCTTCGACAAGCTCAGGGCGAACGGTGGAACGGGCTGCGTTCACAGCGCCACCTCGACCGCGCCGGGCATCGCCACCGGCAGGTGCGTCGCGACCAGCACCGCGCCGCCGTTCGCGCGATGCGCTGCGATCAGCCCTTCGAGCATCGTCACCGACGCCAGATCGAGACCGTTGGCGGGTTCGTCAAGCAGCCAGAGCTTCGCGCCGCTCGCCACAATCCGCGCGATCCCCGCGCGGCGGCGCTGACCGGTCGAGAGGAAGCGCACCGGCACCTGCGCCAGATCGGACAGGCCGACCGCCGCCAGCGCGGCCGCGACGTCGCCGCCATCGATCCCGGCCCAGAAGGCGAGCGCCTTGTCCAGCGGCAGTTCGGGATCGAGCGCCGAGGCTTCGCCGAGCAGCGCCCGGTCGTCGCACACGACTTCGCCGACGACGGGATCGAGCAGCCCCGCCGCGATCCGGACGAGGCTGGACTTGCCGGTGCCATTGGGTCCGGTGACGAGGCAGCCGCCGCCCGCTTCGACCGCGAAGCTCAGCCCCTCGAACAACATTCGTCCGCCGCGCGCGCAGCTGACGTCGCGAAACGCCAGCAGGCTCACTCGACCATATCCTCGAGCGCATGGATGTCGTCGTCGCTCAACCCGAAATGATGGCCGACCTCATGGACGACGATATGCCACACCAGCCGTTCGAGCATCTCGCCCCCGGTCGCCCATTCGTAGAGGATCGGCACGCGGTACAGGTGGATGCGATCGGGCAATGCGCCCGATTCGAACGAGGATTTTTCGCCGATCGGGCGGCCATGATAGAGGCCAGTCAGGTCAAGCGGATCCTCGATGCCGAGCGCGTCGAGCGTTTCGTCATCGGCGAATTCCTCGACGATCAGCACCACGTCGGCCAGATGGGACTGGAACGGTTCGGGGATCAGCGACATCGCTTCCCGCGCCATTCGTTCGATCGCTGCCGCGTCTGGGGCTTGCCCGCTCATGTCGCCGGGCATAGGCCGTGCGCTCTGCCAAGAGCAAGGAGGCGATGATGGTGACGCGGCTGACCGAAGGACTGCGCAGCGAATCGCTGGCGGCACTGCCCGAATGGACCCACGACGCCGAGCGCGATGCGATCACGCGCCGATTCGTCTTCAAGGACTTCAACGAAGCATTCGGCTTCATGACCCGCGTCGCGCTGCTGGCGGACAAGTCGGACCATCATCCCGAATGGTCGAACGTATGGAACCGGGTGGATATCCTCCTCACCACCCACGACGCCGATGGCCTTTCGATCCGCGACATCCAGATGGCGCAGGCGATCGACGGGATGCTGTGATCCTTACTTAAACGATTTGCCGGAGAGCTTGCGCAAGGTTCCCGGCATCCACCGCGCCATGAACCAAAGCCGGTGCGCGGTCTTGCCGACGCGGGTATGGACCGCCTTGCGGCTGGCGAGGATGCCGCGCACGGTCTTCACCACTTCGCTGACCGGGGTGATTTCCAGCCCCGCGCTACGCACCGATTCACGCACGTTGCGGTTCGAATCGGGCATGACCTTGTTGAGCAACGGCGTCTCGATGAAGCTGGGCATCAGCGATCCGACATAGATCCCCTCGGGCGCCCATTCGGCATTCAGCGATTCGGCGAAGCCGCGCATCGCGAATTTGCCTGCGCTGTAGATCGACATGCCGGCATTGCCCGAAATGCCGGCGGCCGAGCTGGTGACGATCATCGCCGATCCCGGCGTGGCCTTGAGCAGCGCATGCGCCGCGCGGGCGCCATAGACCATGCCGTTGATATTGATCGAAAGCCCGCGCTCGATCTCGTCGTCGGTCATCACGTCGAGCGGCCCGCCCACCGCGATCCCGGCATTGTTGAAGAAGAAATCGAGCCGTCCGCCACTCTTTTCGGCGAAGGCCGCGAGCGCAGCGTCCCATGCCGCGCGGTCGCGTACATCCATCTGATAGGTTTCGGCGGTGGGCATCGCCGCCTTGGCCTCGGTCAGCGCCACTGCGTTGACGTCGGCAAGTCCGACCAGCCAGCCGTCTGCCGCCAGATCCTTCGCCACCGCCAGCCCGATACCCGACGCACCGCCGGTGATGAACGCCGCCTTGGCCATGCCCCTCTCCCCTTTTTGACCTTTGCCCCACCATCCCGCACAACCTTGCGAGATGCCAGAGCAATCCCGCACCGTTACCTTCAAAAATGTCAGTAAGCGATATGCTGCTGCAACGGCGGTGGACGGCGTGTCGCTGGAGATCGCCGCGGGCAGCTTCGTCGCGCTGGTCGGCGCTTCGGGATCGGGCAAGTCGACCCTGCTCAAGACGGTCAACCGGCTGATCGAGCCAAGCGAAGGCGAAGTGCTGGTCGGCGGGGAGCTGGTCGCTGCGCAGCCCGCGCCGCTGCTGCGCCGACGGATCGGCTATGTCTTCCAGAATATCGGCCTGTTCCCGCACATGACTGTGGGCGAGAACGTCGCGATCGGGCTGAAGCTGGCGGGCGAGAAGGATACGGCCGCACGGGTGGCCGAACTGCTGGCGCTGGTCGAGCTGCCGGCCGACTTCGCCGCGCGGATGCCCGACGCGCTGTCGGGCGGGCAGCGCCAGCGGGTCGGCGTGGCGCGGGCGCTGGCTACCGGTCCGGGGCTGATGCTGATGGACGAGCCGTTCGGCGCGCTCGATCCGGTGACGCGCGATGGCCTGGGAAAGGCGATCCGCGCGCTGCACGAGCGGATGGCACTCACCACGATCCTCGTCACCCACGACATGGCCGAAGCGCTGCTGCTGGCCGATCGCGTGCTGGTGATGGCCGGCGGGCGGATCGTGGCGGATGCGACGCCGAAGGAACTACTCGCCGGTGAGGGTGGCGCCGAAGCACAGGCGCTGGTCGCGATCCCGCGCGAACAGGCGCACCGGCTGGCGGAGCTGGGCGCGTGAGCGAAGCCTTCGCCCGGGTGCCCGAGCTGCTGGCGCAGCATCTGCTGCTGGCCTTCGCTGCGCTGCTGCTGGGCCTCGCGATCAGCCTGCCGCTGGCGATCCTCTCGGCGCGCAACAGGACAGTCGGGCGGATCGCGCTGGGGTTCGCAAGCCTCGTCCAGACCATCCCCAGCCTCGCACTGCTCGCGCTCTTCTATCCGATCCTGCTGTCGCTCTCGGCATTGGTCGGTGGCGGGATTCCCGCACTCGGCTTCTTGCCCTCGCTGCTGGCGCTGATGCTCTACGCGCTGCTGCCGATTCTGCGGAACGGGGTCACCGGCCTCGCCACGCTCGACCCTGCGGTGCTGGAAGCTGCCGATGGGATGGGCATGACGCGGTGGCAGAAGCTGTGGCTGGTCGAAGCGCCCCTGGTCCTTCCCGTGCTGATGGCCGGTATCCGCACCGCCGCCGTCTGGACGATCGGCGCGGCGACCCTTTCCACCACGGTTGGCCAGCCGAGCCTTGGCGACATGATCTTCGCGGGCCTCCAGACGCAGAACTGGACGCTGGTGCTGGCGGGCTGCATCGCCGCCGCGGGCCTCGCGCTCACCGTCGACGCGCTGCTGGGGCTTGCCGAACATGGCATCGCCAATCGCAAGCGCCGCCTCGTCTGGGGGAGTCTGGGCGCGCTGCTGGTCGCCACGCTGATCGCGCTGGCCCCCGCCATGCCCAGCGGCAAGGGCACGATCGTCATCGGCGCCAAGGGCTTCTCCGAGCAATATATCCTCGCCCGGCTGATCGGCAGCCGCCTCGAGGCCGCAGGCTATACCGTCGAATATCGCGAGGGGCTCGGCTCGGCGGTGGCGTTCAATGCCGCAGCGGGCAACGGCATCGACGTCTATGTCGACTATTCGGGCACGGTCTGGACCAACCAGATGCACCGCACCGATGTGCCCAGCCGCGAAGCGATCGTCGCCCAGAGCGGCAAATGGATGCGCGACAAGCATGGGCTGTACTCGATGGGCTCGCTCGGCTTCGAAAACGCCTATGCCTTTGCGATGCGCGGCGACGATGCCCGCAAGCGCGGCATCACCTCGCTGAGCGACCTCGCGGCGCAGGCGCCGGGGCTCAACCTCGCCACCGACATCGAATTCCTCGAACGCCCCGAATGGCGATCGGTGCGCGACGCCTATGGGCTGAAGTTCAAGTCCGCCCACCCCTATCAGCCGACCTTCATGTACAAGGCGCTCGACAGCGGCGAAGCCGATGTGATCCCCGCCTTCTCCTCCGATGGCCGGATCGCTGCGTCCGGACTCGCGATCCTGTCCGATCCCAAGGGCGCGATCCCCGGCTATGACGCGATCCTCGTCCTGGCGCCGAAGCGCGCGAACGACGCCCGGTTTCAGGCCGCGCTGCGCCCGCTGATCGGCGCGATCCGAGTCGAAGATATGCGGCAGGCGAACTATATGGTCGATCGCGACACCGGCAAGCAAAGCCCCGATGCTGCCGCCGCATGGCTGGCAGCGCGGCTCCGCCGCTAGATTTCCTCGTTCAACGCGCTATCCTGTTAGCGATAACGAATTCCCTGGGAGAGAATGATGCGGAAGCTCTTGCTGGCCACCACGATTTTTTGCGCCGCGCCGGCGATCGCGCAGCATGCACCGACAGCGCTGTCTGGCCCCACCACCGCCGACCCGGAGAAATGGCCCGCCGCCGCCAGCCAGGGACTTCTCGATCCCGCGACCGAAAAGATGATCGACGGCCTGATCGCGCGGATGAGCGTGGAGGAGAAGGTCGGCCAGATGATTCAGGCCGATATCGCCAGCATCAAGCCCGAGGATTTGCGCACCTATCCGCTCGGCTCGATCCTGGCGGGCGGCAACTCGCCGCCGCTTTCGGGCAACGATCGCTCACCCGCGAAGGACTGGGTGGAAACCACCCGCGCCTTCCGCGCGGTGGCGATGGAAGCGCGTCCCGGCCGGGTCACCATCCCGCTGATCTTCGGAGTCGATGCGGTCCACGGCAACAACAACGTGATCGGCGCGACGATCTTCCCGCACAATATCGGTCTCGGCGCCGCCAATGACCCCGACCTGATCCGCCGCATCGGCCATGTCACTGCGATCGAGACCGCCGCCGCCGGCCCCGACTGGGCATTCGGCCCGACTCTCGCCGTGCCGCAGAACGATCGCTGGGGCCGCGCCTATGAAGGCTATTCGGAAGATCCCGCGCTCGTCGCCAGCTATTCGGGTGCGATGATCGAGGGGCTGCAGGGCAAGCCCGGTCAGGGCCGCATCCAGCAGGGCCATGTCGCGGCATCGGCCAAGCATTTCCTCGGCGATGGCGGCACCACCGACGGCATCGACCAGGGCGATACCCAGGTCGACGAAGTCACGCTGATCCGCATCCACGCCGCCGGCTATCCGGGCGCGATCAATGCCGGTGCGATGACGATCATGGCGTCGTTCAACAGCTGGAACGGCGTGAAGATGCACGGCAACAAGTCGCTGCTCACCGATGTGCTGAAAGGCCGGATGGGCTTTCAGGGCTTCGTCGTCGGCGACTGGAACGGCCATGCCCAGATCCCCGGCTGCACCGCGACCGATTGCCCGCAGACCTTCAACGCCGGTCTCGACATGGCGATGGCGCCGGACAGCTGGAAGGGCCTGTTCGAAAGCACGGTCCGCCACGTCCGCGACGGCACGATCCCGATGTCGCGCGTCGACGACGCGGTGCGCCGCATCCTGCGCGTGAAGGCACGGCTGGGCCTGTTCGATCCGGCGCGCCCGGTCGAGGGCACCGACGCGCTCGGCAAGCCCGAACATCGCGCCGTGGCGCGCGAAGCGGTCAGCAAGTCGATCGTGCTGCTCAAGAATGAAGGCGTGCTGCCGCTCAAATCCACCGCCAACATCCTCGTCACCGGCCCCGGCGCGGATTCGATCGGGATGCAGAGCGGCGGCTGGACGCTGAGCTGGCAGGGTGACGGCAACGGCAACGAACTGTTCCCCAATGGCCAGTCCATCTATGCCGGCATCGCCGAAGCGGTGAAGAAGGATGGGGGCGCCGCGACGCTTTCCGCCGATGGCAGCTTCGCGAAAAAGCCGGATGTCGCGATCGTGGTGTTCGGCGAACAGCCCTATGCCGAAATGCGCGGCGACGTGCGCACGCTGGAATTCCAGCCGGGCGACAAACAGGCGCTGGCGACCCTCACCAAACTCCGCGCGCAGGGCATCCCGACCGTCGCGGTATTCCTCTCAGGCCGTCCGATGTGGGTGAATCCCGAGCTCAACGCTTCCGACGCGTTCGTCGCGGCATGGCTGCCGGGCACCGAAGGCGGCGGCATCGCCGACGTCATCATCGGCGACAAATCGGGCAAGCCGCGCACGGACTTCCGCGGACGCCTGTCGTTCAGCTGGCCCAAGACCGCCGGCCAGTTCCTGCTGAACAAGGGCGATGCGAATTACGATCCGCTGTTCGCCTTCGGCTATGGCCTGTCCTACGCCAAGCCGGGCAAGGTCGCGAAGCTGAACGAAGATGCCGGGGTCGATGCGAGCCTGGCCAACACCACGATTTACTTCGCGCGCGGGCAGGTGCCCGCGCCGTTCTCGTTCGCGACCGACAGCCGCGTCACTCGTGCGGTGGCCGAAGGTCCGGCGCAGCAGGAAGGCGGGGTCAGGCTGACCTGGCCCGCCGGCCCCGCGACGATCCGGATCGGCGGCGGCGATCTGGACCTCACGCGCGAAGCCAATGCCGATCTGTCGATCCAGATCAGCTACCGCGTCGATACCGCGCCCACCGGCCCGGTGCGGCTGCTGATGGAGGGCGGCGCGAACACCGGATCGATCGACGCGACCAGCCTGTTCGCCAAGCCTGACGGATGGCAGACCGCCAAGGTCTTCCTGAAATGCTACACCACCAACGGCGTCGATCTGACCAAGGTCACCGCGCCGTTCGTGCTGCAGGCCAGCGGGCCGTTCAGCGTCACCATCGCCGATGTACGGATCGTGTCCGATCCCAATAATTCGGTGTGCCCGGGAGCGAAGTGATCGACACGATCGAGATCGCGCGCGGACCGTTCCGCGCGCAACTCCTGACGCTTGGAGCGACGCTGCGCCGTCTCGAGGTGCCGGATCGTGACGGCCGGGCGGCGAACATCGTCCTCGGCTGCCGCGATCTGGACGATTATCGCCGCGTCGCGCGCTTCTATGGTTCGGTGGTCGGCCGCTACGCCAATCGTATCGGCGGCGCGCGCTTCGTGCTGGACGGAACCGAGCATCGCCTGCCCGCCAATGACGGGCCGAACACGCTCCACGGCGGCGCGCCCGGCTTCGACCAGCGCGACTGGGTGCTGGCGGATGCCGATGCGGAGAGCGCGCGGTTCACCCTGCTCAGCTCCGATGGCGAGAATGGCTTTCCCGGCAATCTGCAGGTGGAAGCGCTGTACCGGATGGAAGAAGACGGGCTGGCGATCACGCTGAGCGCGGAGACCGACGCGCCGACGGTCGTGAACCTCACCCATCATGCCTATTTCAACCTTGCGGGGGAGGATAGCGGCCAGTCGATCCTCGACCACCGGCTGCGCATCCGCGCGAACGACATCACGCCGGTCGATGCGGATCTGATCCCGACCGGCGCGCTTCGTCCGGTCCGCAACTCGCCGTTCGATTTCCGCTCGGCCAAGCCCATCGGCCGCGACATCGCGCAGGATGACGCGCAACTCGTGCGCGGGCTGGGTTACGATCACAATTGGGTAGTCGATAGGACTGGCCATGTGGCGACGCTCTACGACTCCGCCTCGGGCCGCGTACTTGATCTCCATTCGAACCAGCCGGGCCTGCAATTCTATTCGGGAAACCATCTGGCGGATGGCCCGCCGGGGACGTCAGGCCGCATATATGCGGCACGCGAGGGCCTGTGCCTCGAGCCGCAGCTGTTTCCAGACAGCCCGAACCAATCGGACTTCCCGTCGGCGCGCCTGAACCCAGGCGAACGTTACGAACACCGGCTGGCATTCCGCTTCCGCTCGGCGGCGAACCAAGCCGAAGCCTTCTGACGAAAAAGGCCGGGGATCGCTCCCCGGCCTTTCGCTTATTCGATCACGACGCCACTCAAAGCGTCGGCTTGCCGTCCACGCGGCGCGGGACGCCGGTGTAATTTTCGCGCAGCTCCTCGGGGAGCAGCGCGTCGGGCAGGTCCTGATAGCTTACGGGCCGCAGGAAACGGTCGATCGCCAGCGTGCCGACCGAGGTGCTGCGGCCGTCCGAGGTCGACGGGAAGGGCCCGCCATGAACGATCGCGTCGGTCACTTCGACGCCCGTGGGCCAGCCATTGGCGAGGATGCGGCCGACCTTGCGCTCGAGCACCGGCACCAGCTTGCGCGCGAGGTCGGTATCGGCTTCGTCGAAGTGCAGCGTCGCGGTGAGCTGGCCTTCGAGATAGGCGAGCACCGCCAGCACTTCGTCGATATCGGTGCAGCGCACCACCATCGCGGTCGCGCCGAACACTTCCTCGGCATGTTCCGGATCGGCGATGAAATCCTTCGCGCTGATCGTGAACAAAGCCGCGCGGCCGCAATGCAGGCCGCCGGCTTCATTGCCTTCGGCGAGCTGCTTGAACGCCGGGGCCGATGCCATCCGCGCCACGCCGCTCTCATAGGCCTTGTGAATGCCGGGGGTCAGCATGGTCTGCGCCGCCGCACCGCCCACACCGTCCGAAGCAGCGGTCAGGAATCGGTCGAGCGCCGGGCCTTC
This sequence comes from Sphingomonas sp. G-3-2-10, assembly GCF_012927115.1. Lineage (NCBI taxonomy): Bacteria > Pseudomonadati > Pseudomonadota > Alphaproteobacteria > Sphingomonadales > Sphingomonadaceae > Sphingomonas > Sphingomonas sp. G-3-2-10. Next base: position 3,040,412 of record NZ_JABBFY010000001.1, read on the forward strand.
GATCGCGAGCAACAGGCCGGGATTGGTGCAGAACTGGCCTGCGCCCATCGTCAGCGAGCCGACGAAACCAGCGGCCAGCGCCTCGGCGCGCGCTTCGAGCGCGGCGGGGAGGAGGAGGACCGGGTTGATGCTGCTCATTTCGGCATAGACGGGGATCGGGACCGGACGGTTGGCCGCCAGCTTCATCAGCTGGGTGCCACCCCCGAACGAGCCGGTGAAGCCGACCGCCTTGATCCGCGGATCGGTGACCAAAGCCGAACCGACCGAATTACCGGGGCCGTTGATCAGCGAGAACACGCCCTTGGGCATGCCCGTCTTCTCGGCTGCGCGGGTGATCGCGCCTGCAACCAGCTCTGCCGTACCCGGATGCGCCGAATGACCCTTCACGATCACCGGGCAGCCTGCCGCCAGCGCAGAAGCGGTGTCGCCGCCGGCAGTGGAGAAGGCGAGCGGGAAGTTGCTCGCGCCGAACACTGTCACGGGACCGAGCGGCACCATGCGCAGGCGCAGGTCGGGCTTGCGCGCCGGCTGGCGGTCCGGAATCTCGTGATCGATGCGGGCGCGGAGATATTCGCCAAGGCGCAGCTCGCGCGCGAACATCCGCATCTGGCCGCTGGTACGGCCGCGCTCGCCGGTCAGGCGCGCGTGCGGCAGGCCGGTTTCGGCCATCGCGCGTTCGGTCAGCGTTTCGCCAAGCGCATCGATCTCGTCAGCAATCGCATCGAGGAATTCGGCCCGTTTCCCGCGCGGAAGCGCCGAATAGACCGGGAATGCAGCTTCGGCGGCGGCCGCCGCCGATTCGACGTCGGCGACTGTCGCGACGCTGAAGCTGGGCTCGATCTCGGCGCCCGTAGCGGGCGAAACCGCCCGAAAACCGTCGCCTGCGCCCTTTACCCGCTGCGATGCGATGAACAATTCGCCGGTCAGCGACATGGCAAGATCCCTCCTGGATATCCGCAAAAAGTTAGCGGTAACATGAATGCCCAACGGATTTAGGGGGTAGCGCCTGCGGGTTCAACTCCCCGTGCGCAAAACCTAGCAGCAGCCGCGCGCTTCCAAGGTGTCGGAGAGGCCCCGCTCGACCAGATCGGCCATCGCGTCATGGGCGACCTGCGCGTCCTGCGCCTCGATCGCTTCGAACACCCGCAGATGGACGGGCAGCGCATCGCGCGGCGCGGGCAGCTTGTCCTGCTTGAACGCGGTGGTCAGCTCGATCGCGGTCGCGACGCCATTGGTCAGCGAGATGACGAAGTCATTATGCGACGCTTCGAGCAGAGCCGCGTGGAATTCATGGTCGCAGGCACGGCCTTCCTCGGTCGCGAAACTGTGTCTCGCCACCCCCTCCAGCCCCGCGCGCATCCGCTCGAGCTGTTCGGGCGTACGCCGCAGCGCCGCCAGCCGCGCCGCATCGGGCTCGACGATCCGGCGCAGCTCGAACAATGCCTCGATCAGCTTGGGATCGGGCGCGATATCGGCGAACATCCAGCCGAGCACATCGGGATCGAGCAGGTGCCACGCGGTACGCGGGCTGACCTGCGTCCCGATCTTGGGCCGGGAATTGACCAGCCCCTTGGCCGCCAGGATCCGGATCGCTTCGCGATAGGCGGTGCGCGAGACCTTGAACTGTTCGCTCGCGGCGATCTCCCCTTCGAGCAATTCGCCGGGCAGCAGCACGCCGGTCACGATGCGGATGCCCAGTTCGCGCGCCACCGTGCCATGCAGGCGCAGCGACTTGGGGCGAGGCTTGCGGCGCGAAGGTCGTGGAATAGGCTGTATCACGCCGGCTCCCCTCCGGGTTCGTTGCCGCGTTTCACCGGGCGGAGTGATATGGAGGAGACGGAGGGATTCGAACCCTCGATACGGTTTCCCGTATGACGCTTTAGCAAAGCGTTGGTTTCAGCCACTCACCCACGTCTCCGGCAGGGCCTTGAAGAAAGGGCCTATAGAAGGCGGAATCGGATCGTTCAACCGGACTTTGCGTCGATTTCTCACGAAGTCGTTTTCGGCCGGTCTTCCCCGCAAAACCCCGCCCCGGCCCGTTTTCGACTCGGGTCGTCGCCCGTTCATTGCCGCGTCAGGTAGCGGGGCATAGCGTTCTCCGCTGTAATTTGCGTGGGGATGGGTATGCGACTGGGTTCGCTGTTGCTGTGGGCGGCGAGCGCTGCGCTCGGATTGAGTGCGGTGCCGGCAGGCGCACAGGTGACGAGGATCGATCCGAACACCCAGATCGATTCGGACATCGAAACCCCGCCGCCGGTGCCGCAGCAGCAATATCCCGCCCAGCCGGCCGACGATCCCTATCAGGATCCCGCCGCGTCCAATCCGCAATCGCCGTCCGAGCCAGTGAACGCCCCCGCCGTCGGCGCTCGTGCGCAGGCAACCGGCACCTTCCAGCGCGACGACCTGATCGGCGCGGCGGAAGGCGTGTTCGGCAAGGGCGCATCGGGCCTTGCGGGCATCATCGAGAATATCCTGAAGGAACAGGGCGAGCCCAACGCCTATATCGCCGGCCGCGAAGCCGGCGGCGCGATCGCGCTGGGCGTGCGCTACGGCTCGGGCACGATGTTCCACAAGGTGGAAGGCGAGCGGAAGGTTTACTGGACCGGCCCGTCGATCGGCTTCGACGTGGGCGGCGACGCCAGCAACGTCTTCGTGCTGGTCTATAATCTCTACGACAGCCAGGAGCTGTACAAGCGCTTCCCCGCGGGCGAGGGCCGGGTGTTTCTGGTCGGCGGCTTCTCGGCCACCTATCTGCGCCGCGGCGACGTGGTGCTGATCCCGGTCCGGCTGGGCGTCGGGTGGCGCGTCGGCATCAACGCCGGCTATATGAAGTTCACCGAGAAGAAGCGCTGGCTGCCATTCTGACGAATGGCCCGGTGCTCGCAGTCGCTGCGCTCGTCGCAATCAATTTCTGGACGATCCTGCGCTTCCGCCAAGACAAGCGCGCCGCGCGGATCGGCACGCGGCGGGTTCCCGAACGCCAGTTGCTCGGCCTTGCGCTGATCGGCGGGTCGCCCGGCGCGCTGCTTGCGCGGCATCTCTACCGACACAAGACGCGGAAGCAGCCCTTCTCGACCTTGCTGTGGCTGATCGTCGCGTTTCAGGCCGCGGCGATCCTGATGCTTGCGCTGCGCTGACTAGCCGACGAACGCGGCCAGATTTTCCAGCGTCGAGCGCAGACCGTCGAGATGGTCCTTCTTGCGGATGCCGACGGGCACATCCTCCGCAGTGACAGTAACCCGCGTGCCCTCGTCCACCGGATCGAGCCGCCAGGTGATCGTCATCGCACCCGCGAACGCCGGGTCCTTTGAATCGAACTCGACGCGCTGGACCATGCGTACGCCGGGGACCAGTTCGACGAATACGCCTTCGGCCACGTCCGAATCCTCGCTCGACTTGGCCTGACCCTCGGGGTCGTCCTGATAGCTCAGGATCATGCGATAAGCGCCGCCGGGACGCGGATCGAACGCCTCGATCCGCCCGGTCATGCCGCTGGGCGGTAGCCACGCCGCCATCGCTTCCGGATCGGTCAGCGCGCCATAGAGCTTTATCGGCGACGCCGCGATCACGCGGAACGCCGAATCGGTGCGCTTGCGCCCGGTCTCGTCGGTCATCCGAACGCGACCGATTCGAACTTCACCGGCTCGCCGATCGCGGCGTCGGCAAGCTGCGCTTCCCACATCACCCGGTTGCCGCGAACGATCGTGCCGACCGGGCGGCCGGTGATCTCCATGCCGGTGAAGGGCGACCAGCCGCAGCGCGACGCCAGCCAGTCTTCCCCGATCGTCCAGCGCGACTTGAGATCGACCACCGAGAAATCGGCGTCATAGCCGACCGCGATCCGGCCCTTGCCGACGATGCCGAACACGCGCTGGGGACCCGCGCTGGTCAAGTCGATCAGCCGCTGGAGCGTCAGCCGCCCCTCGGCGACATGATTGAGCAGCAGCGGCAACAAAGTCTGGACGCCGGGCATGCCGCTGGGCGAGGCGGGATATTCCTTCGCCTTTTCCTCCAGCGTGTGCGGCGCATGGTCCGAACCGATCACGTCGGGCACGCCCTGACGCAGCCATTCCCACAACCCGTCGCGATGCGCCCCCGATCGGATCGGCGGGTTCATCTGCGCGAAGCTGCCGAGGCGCGGATAGGCATCCTCGCCCGCCAGCGTCAGATGCTGCGGCGTGACTTCGCACGTCGCGACATCCTTGTTCCGGCCGATCACTTCGAGTTCGGCGGGCGTAGTGACGTGCAGGATATGGATCCGCCGCCGCGCAGCGCGCGCCAGCCGCAGGATGCGCTGGGTCGCCAGCATCGCGCTCTCGTCGTCGCGCCACACCGGATGCGAGGAGGGATCGCCCGCGATCCGCTCGCCCATCCGCGCGTTCATCCGCGCTTCGTCCTCGGCATGGATCGCGACGCGGCGATGGCCCGAAGCGAGCACGCGCGCCAGCTGATCGTCCTCGGCCACCAGAAGGTCGCCGGTCGAGGCGCCCATGAAGATCTTGACCCCCGCCGTGCCCGGCAACCGCTCCAGCTCGGCCAGATCGGGCGCGTTGGCGGCGGTCGCGCCGACATAGAAGGCATGGTCGCACCACATGCGATGCTTGGCGCGGGCAAGCTTGTCGTTCACCGCATCGGCCGAATCGGTGTTCGGCTTGGTGTTCGGCATCTCGAACACTGCGGTCACGCCGCCGAGCACCGCCGCCCGCGCGCCGCTTTCCAGATCTTCCTTGGCCTCCAGGCCCGGCTCGCGGAAATGGACCTGGCTGTCGATCACGCCGGGCAGCACGTCGAGGCCGGTGCAGTCGATCGTCTGGCCCGCATCGCCGACCGAACCGATCGCAACGATCTTGCCGCCGGAGACGCCGACATCGACTTGAGCAGGCCCGCCCGGAAGATGGACCGTTCCGCCCGTCAGCTTGAGATCGACGCTCGCCATATCCGCCTCTTTCACTGGAGTGTGCGGCCTCCTACCTCTTGGCGATGACCGATGCCACCCTGCTCCCGAACCGTGCCCTCCTCCGGATTGCGGGAGAGGATATCCGCGGCTTCCTTCAGGGGCTTCTCACCAACGATGTGACTGCGGTCACCGAAGGTGCGCCGCAATGGAGCGCGCTGCTGACCCCGCAGGGCAAGGCACTGTTCGATTTCATCCTGTGGGCGGATGGCGACGACCTGCTGATCGATTGCGAAGCCGATCAGCGCGAGGCGCTGGCCAAGCGGCTGACGCTGTATCGCCTGCGCCGGCCGATCACGATCCAGCCGGTCGAAGGCGGCGTCCATTGGTCGCAGGGCGGCAGCGAGGGCGTTCCCGATCCGCGCCTCCCCGAACTTGGCCGCCGCTGGCTGGGCAGCGCGGAGGGCGAGATTGCCACCGGCTGGCTTGCACACCGCTTGTCGCTCGGCGTGGCCGAAGGGGTCGCGGAACTGGGGCAGGACAAGACGCTCTGGCTCGAATGCAACGCCGCCGAGCTGAACGGCGTGAGCTACGCCAAGGGCTGCTATATCGGGCAGGAGAACACCGCCCGGATGCACTATCGCGCCAAGGTGAACCGCCGCCTCGTGGTCGCACCGCTCGGCGAAGCGGGCGACCGGACCCGCGCCAGCTATCCCGAACTCGGCCTGATGATCGAATTGCGCCGCGTCGAATCGCTCGGCGATGCGCTGGTGCCGGAGTGGCTGAGCGAAGCGCTCGGCGCCGAGGCCTAGAAATCCAGAAACGCCTGCGCCACCGGCGCGAAGCTGCGGCGGTGGAGTGGAGTCGGCCCGAGCGTGCGCAGCGCTTCCTGATGGACCTTCGCGCCATAGCCCTTGTTGCTGGCCCAGCCATAGCCCGGATAGATCAGGTCGTACTCGGCCATCATCGTGTCGCGGCGATGCTTGGCGACAATCGAGGCCGCCGCGATCGACAGGCACAGCGCGTCGCCGCTGACGATCGCTTCGGACTGGTGATTCCAGCGCGGGCAACGATTGCCGTCGACCAGCACCATCGCCGGACGGAAGCCGAGCGCCTCGACCGCGCGAGTCATCGCCAGCATCGTCGCCCACAATATGTTGAGCTCGTCGATCTCCTCGACCGTGGCGATGCCCACGCCGACCTTCGCGCATTCCAGCAGCCGCGCGCACAATGCAGCGCGCTTCGCGGCAGTCAGCACCTTCGAATCGTTCAGGCCCTCGGGAATGCAGTCCGGATCGAGCACCACCGCCGCGGCCACGACCGGCCCGGCGAGCGGCCCGCGTCCGGCTTCGTCCACCCCGGCGACGGGTCCGATATGTCTGGATTCAAACGAATAATCAGGCCCGGAAGGTTTAAGCATCGTTGATCCGCCAAGGCGGAAAGCGGCGCTGCTCGCCGGCCTGATAGAGACAGACTGCGTTGCCCGCCGGATCGCGCAGCCGCGCTTCGCGCCAGCCCCAGGTCTGATCGGCCGGTTCCTGCTCGAAGACGATCCCTTGCTGCTTGAGGAAGGTGACCGCCGTGTCGAGATCGCCGCATTCGAAATAGACGACGGGGCCGGTGTAACTCTCGTCGGTGGCAATCGAGAAGGTCGCGCCGCCTTCGGTTTCGAACCGGGCATAGCGCGGCTTGGACTGGACGATCTGCTTGAGACCCAAAGCGCGATAGAAATGCTCGCTCGCGGTCAGGTCGCTCGCCGGCACGGTCACCTGATTGAGCATCGGCGAGAAGCGGCTGAGATTGAGATCGAGCCGGACGCCCTGCTGCCCCATCGGGCCATGCCCCCCGCCCAGCCCCGGCGCTTCGTGCATCGCCATGCGGACGAAGCGCCGCGCGTGCGTCACCGCTTCGACCAGCGACCAGTCCTTGGCGAGTTCGGTCGCGATCGCCGAGGCCAATGTGCAGCCGGTGCCGTGGGTGCTTTCGCTGTCGATCCGGGCGTTGGTCCATTCGGTTTCGGGCGGATGATCGCTGGTGGCGGGGGCGAACAGCCGATCGGTCACCTGCCGCCCCTTGGCATGGCCGCCCTTGACCAACACCGCGCAACCGCGCCGGTTGACCAGCGACTGCGCGCTCTCGCGCTGCTTGGCCTTGTCGACCACCGACATGCCCGAAAGCGCCTTCAGCTCTGGCAGGTTCGGGGTACAGACGGTGCAGATGCGCATCAGCCGCTCGAACGCGGCGATCGTCGCGTCGTCGGCCAGCGCCGCGCCGCTGGTAGCGACCATCACCGGATCGAACACGATCGGAATGCCGCGCAATTCCTCAAGCTTCTCGGCCACCGCCAGCGCGGTGCGCGCGGAGCCGATCATCCCGATCTTCACTGCGTCCACGCCGATATCGCGCACCACCGAATCGATCTGCGCGATCACCATCTCGGTCGGGATCGGATGGACGCCATCGACGCCCTGCGTGTTCTGCGCGGTGATCGCGGTGATCGCGGTCATCGCATGGCCGCCGAGCATGGTGACGGCCTTGATGTCCGCCTGGATGCCCGCCCCGCCACCGGAATCCGAGCCTGCGATGATGAGAATGCGGGGCGTCATGAGATCGGCGATCCGGTTGACACGGTTGACACCAATATAGGGAAAAACCGGTCCTTCCCGGCCGCCGGGCATGGCGCTGCGGGAAAGGCGAGGGAAAGGGTCATGACCTGAGTCTCTGGCACAAGTCGCGGGCTGTAGGACAGCGCGAAATGATCAGCCCTTGAACCTGCTTTCGGTGCTGGCGGGGTTGCGGGCAAGCGCGGCACCCACCCGGGTCGGCCGGTCGAGCAGCTCACCGCCGCAATTGGGGCAGCGCTCGTCCAGCGCATCGGCACACAACGCGCAGAAGGTGCATTCGAACGAGCAGATGAATGCGCCGCCCTGACTGGCGGGAAGCGTAGTGCCGCAGCGTTCGCAATCGGGGCGCATGTCCAGCATTACGCCGCCGCCTTCCGCACCGCGTCGCACACCCGATCGACCACGGCTTCGACCTGACCCCGGTCATCGCCTTCCGCCATCACCCGGATCACCGGCTCGGTGCCCGAAGGCCGGATCAGCAGGCGGCCGCCCTTGCCCGAAATATCCGCATCGGCTTCGGCGATCACCGCCTTCAGCGTCTCGTCCTCCAGCGGCTTGCCGCCCTTGAAGCGGACATTCTTGAGAATCTGCGGCAGCGGATCGAAGCGGTGCAGCACTTCGCTGGCCGGCGCGCCCGAACGGACCAGCTCGGCCAGCACCTGAAGCGCCGCGACCAGCCCGTCGCCGGTGGTCGCGTAATCGGACAGGATGATGTGGCCCGATTGCTCGCCACCGACATTATAGCCCGAGCCGCGCATCTTCTCGAGCACGTAGCGGTCGCCGACCGAGGCGCGGACGAGGCCGAGGCCCTGCGCGGCGAGATGCCGTTCGAGGCCCAGATTGGACATGACGGTCGCCACCAGCCCGCCGCCCTGCAACCGGCCCTGCCGCGCCCAGCCGCTGGCGATCAGCGCCATCAGCTGATCGCCGTCGATCACCTTGCCATTCTCGTCCACGACGATCAGCCGGTCGGCGTCGCCGTCCAGCGCGATCCCGATCGCCGCACCATGCAGGACCACCGTCTCGCAAAGCGTGTTCGGCGCGGTCGAGCCGACGCCGTCATTGATGTTCTTGCCGTTGGGCGACACGCCGATCGCGATCACTTCAGCGCCCAGTTCCCACAAGGCGGAAGGCGCGACCTGATAGGCCGCGCCATTGGCGCAATCGACCACGATCTTGAGGCCATCGAGCCGCAGATCGTCGGGAAAGGTCGATTTGGCGAAATGAATATAGCGGCCGCGCGCATCCTCCACGCGGCGCGCGCGGCCGATATTCTCGGACGCGGCCAGCGGGACTTCGCCATCGATCATCGCTTCGATCGCCATCTCGTCAGCATCGGAGAGCTTGTAGCCGTCGGGGCCGAACAGCTTGATGCCGTTATCGGCGTAGGGATTGTGGCTGGCGGAGATCATCACGCCCAGATCGGCGCGCATCGATTTGGTCAGCATCGCCACCGCGGGCGTCGGCATCGGGCCGACCAGCACCACGTCCATGCCCACACTGGTGAAGCCCGCGACCATCGCGTTTTCGAGCATATAGCCCGACAGGCGCGTGTCCTTGCCGATCACCACGCGATGCTTGTGGTCGCCCCGCACGAAATGCGCTCCGGCGGCCATTCCGACCTTCATCGCCATCGCGGCCGTCATCGGATGCGCATTGGTCGCGCCGCGGATTCCGTCGGTACCGAAATATTTTCTTGCCATGCCCCGTCTCTCGCGGCCTTGTTACGCCCGGCCGCGCGACTGAATAGCGCCGAAACATGAAGAGGGCGAGCATGTCGCTGTTGCTGGGCATATTGAATTCGGTCGTACAAGTGCTTCTGGGCAGCGCGAGCAAGCCGCAACCCGTGCGAATCCTGCTCGGCCTGGTCATCGGCCTGCTTGCCGGAGCGCTGCTCGTGCCGCGCACCGGCATGCCGATCGCCGACTGGGTGCATCCGGTCGGCAAGGCGTGGCTGAACGGCCTGCAGATGACGATCGTGCCGCTGGTCGTCGCGCTGCTGATCACCGGCGTGACCGCCACGGCCGAGGCGGCGCGGGCGGGCAAGCTCGCCGGGCGCGCGATCGCGCTCTACGTCACCGTGCTGTTCCTGTCGGCCGTCGCGGCGGCGATCCTCACCCCGCTGTTCCTCGAACTGTGGCCGCTGCCGCAGGAATCGGCGGCGAGCCTGCGCGCGGCGCTATCGGGCGCCGAGCAGGTTGGGCCGATGCCCCCGCTGGGTGACTTCTTCGCGGCGATCATCCCGGCCAATATCATCAAGGCGGCGGCGGAGAATGCGTTCCTGTCGCTGATCATCTTCTCGCTGATCTTCGCCTTCGCGATGACGCGGGTGCCCGAGGATGCGCGCAAGCTGCTGGTCGGTTTCTTCGCGGCGATCCGCGACGTGATGCTGGTGGTGATCAACTGGGTGCTGTGGGTCGGCCCGATCGGCGTGTTCGCGCTGGCGATGGTGGTCGGCGCCGAGGCGGGCACCGGCGCGTTCGGCGCGCTGATCCACTATATCCTTGTCGTCGCCGGGGTCGGTCTCGTCGTCACGCTCTTCGCCTATCCGGTGGCGATCTTCGGCGGACGCATCCGTTTCGTGCGCTATGCCCGCGCCGCCTTGCCCAGCCAGGCCGTGGCGCTCAGCACGCAATCCTCGCTGGCCACGCTGCCGGTGATGATCGAAGGCGCGGCGGAGCTGGATGTTCCGGTCTCGGTATCGGGCGTCACCTTGCCGCTGGCGGTGGCAATCTTTCGCGCGACGGGGCCGGCGATGAACTTCGCGGTGGCGATCTATGTCGCTACCTGGTTCGGCGTGCCGCTCAGCCCGGCGACGCTGGCGATCGGCGCGGTCGTTGCGACGCTGACCTCGCTCGGTTCGGTCAGCCTGCCGGGCACCGTGAGCTATGTGAGCGCGATCGCACCGGTTTCATCGACCATCGGCGCACCGCTGTCGCCGCTCGGTCTGCTCGTCGCGGTCGAGACGTTGCCGGATATCATGCGTACGGTGGGCAACGTGACCTGGGATCTGGCGACGACGGCATGGCTCAAGCGCGGTGCGGGCAAGGTCGAAATGACCGAAGCCGACGCGCTGCTGCAACAGGATGTAATCAAAACAGAATCTTAAGCGCCCGCCCCGGGTTTCCCCGAACTCCCCTCTCGTGCGTTGTCGCCGTAAGGCGGAGGCTCGAAGGAGTGGAATCATGGTGCCGATTCGAGTGCTGATCGTCGATGATTCGGTGACGATCCGCGCCATGCTGGAGGAAGTACTGGGGCGCGAGCCGGACATCGAGCTGGTCGGATCGGCCGCCGATGCGGCGACGGCGATCCGCATGGTCCACACGCTGCACCCGCATGTGGCGACGCTCGACATCGCGATGCCCGGCGTCGACGGCCTCGCATTGCTCGACACGATCCATCTTCAGACCCATGCGATCATGCTGACCAGCCATGCCGAAGCCGCGAAGGACGCGATCGAGCGCGGCGCGCTCGGCTTCTTCATCAAGTCCGAGATCCTCAAGGATTCGAAACGGCTGGTGAAGATGGTCCACAAGGCTGCCGAGGGTAAGTTGACCAAGCTGCGCGACGCGGCCTGATCGCCTATTTCATCAGCACCAGTTCCTCGGCCATGCTGGGATGCAGCGCCACGGTCTGGTCGAAGGCGTCCTTGGTCAGGCCGGCCTTCACCGCGATCGCAGCCGCCTGAAGGATTTCCGGCGCATCGGGACCGATCATGTGCAGGCCGAGCACCCGGTTCGTCACCGGATCGCAGACCATCTTGTAAAGCGCGCGCTCGTTGCGGCCCGCCAGCACATTCTTCATCGCGCGGAAGTCCGAGGTATAGACCTTTACCGTGCCGAACTTGTTCTTCGCCGCGCTCTCGGTAAGGCCCACACCCGCCATCGGCGGATGGCTGAACACCGCGGCCGGAATATTCTCGTAATCGACCTGGTGCGGCTTGCCGCCGAAGATGGTGTCGGCGAACGCCTGCCCCTCGCGGATCGCGACCGGGGTCAGTTGGACCCGGTTGGTCACGTCGCCCACCGCATAGATGTTGTCGACGCTCGACTTGTTGTCGGCATCGACCTTCACCGCGCCGACCACGTCGAGTTCGACGCCGACCTCGGCCAGCCCCAGCCCCGCAGTGTTCGGCGCGCGGCCGGTGGCGAAGAGGACGCAATCGACTTCGATGGGCTCGTGATTGGTCATCTCGACCTTCAACCCGCCCTCGACCTTCTCGATTCCCTTGAACGCCGCGTTGAAGCGGAACTCGATCCCCTTGGCGATCGAGATCTGGAGCAGCCGGTCGCGGATCTGCTCGTCATAGCCGCGCAGGATCACGTCGCTGCGGTTGATCAGCGTCACCTTCGAACCGAATTCGTTGAAGATGCCGGCGAACTCGTTGGCGATATAGCCCGCGCCGGCGATCAGCACGCGCTTCGGCAGGGTTTCCAGATGGAAGACTTCGTTCGACGTGATGCCCAGCTCGCTGCCCGGGCAATCGGGCGTCTGCGGATGCGCGCCGACCGCGATCAGGATATATTTCGCGCTGATCGTCCTGCCCGAAGCCAGCGTGACTTCGTGCGGCCCGGAAAGGGTGGCGCGCTCAAGGATCACCTCGACGCCGTTATTCTCCAGCGTCTGGTTGTAGAGGCCGTTGAGCCGGTCGACTTCGCCCAGCACATTGTCGCGCAGCAGCGGCCAGTCGAACCCGCATTCGGGCACGTCCCAGCCGAACTTGCGCGCGTCCTTCAGATCCTCGGCGAAATGCGCGCCATAGACGAGCAGCTTCTTGGGCACGCAGCCGCGGATGACGCAGGTGCCGCCGACCCGATATTCCTCGGCCACCGCGACTTTCGCGCCGTAAGCCGCCGCGATGCGCGATGCGCGGACGCCGCCGGAGCCTGCACCGATGACGAAGAGGTCGTAGTCGTAGCTGGTCATGAGACCCGGATTCCTCAGATAATTACCGTTCGCCCTGAGCTTGTCGAAGGGCCGTCCTTCTTGACGCCGGCCAGAAGAAAGAACGGTGCTTCGACAAGCTCAGCACGAACGGAGATAAGGGTGCGTTGGCCTGCGCGCCAGCTTCAGCCGAACGCGCGCTGGATCAGATCGGTGGTCGAGGCGTCGAAATCCTGCCCGCCGCGATCGGCCGCCTTTGCCATTTCCTTGCCCAGCTCGACGCCGAACTGGTCGAACGGATTGATGCCGAGCAGCACCGCGTTCACGAAGGTCCGTGCTTCGTAGAAGGCGATCAGCGCGCCCAGCGTGCGCGGATCCACGCGATCGAGCAGCAGCGTGCTCGACGGGCGGTTGCCGGGATAGGCGCGCGCTTCGTCTTCATTGGCGCGCCCCGCCATCAGCGCGGCGCCCTGTGCGAAGGCGTTGAGCAGCAGCTGGCGGTGATGATCGGGGTCCTGCGCGTCACCGGCCTCGATCGAGGCGACGAACTCGACCGGCACGAGATGCGTGCCCTGATGGAGCAGCTGGAACACCGCGTGCTGGGCATCGGTGCCGACGCCGCCCCAGGTGATCGGCGAGGTCGGCCAGGCGACCGCTTCGCCCTGCGCCGTCACGCGCTTGCCGTTCGATTCCATCTCGAGCTGCTGGAGATAGGAAGGGAGCAGCTTCAATCGCTGGTCATAGGCGAACACCGCGCGCGTCTCGCAGCCGCGTTTCTGGGTGTAATAAAGGTCGGCGAAGGCGGCGAGCACGGGCGCGTTCTTCGAAAGCTCGGTGAAGCGGAAGTGGCGGTCCATCTCGGCCGCGCCTTCGAGCAGTTCCTCGAACGCATCCCAGCCCAGCGCCATCGCCGCGGGAAAGCCGATCGACGACCACAGCGAGTAACGCCCGCCGACGCTTTCGGAGAAGGGCAGCACGCGAGTCTCGTCGATGCCCCATTCGACTGCCTTGTCCGGCGCGGCGGTGAGCGCGATCATCCGGCCATAGGGATCGTCCACCCCGCCTTCCTGCAGCCAGGCCAGCGCGCTTTGTGCGTTGAGCAGCGTCTCGGTAGTGGTGAAGGTCTTCGACGCGACCGCGACGATCGTCGCCTGCGGATCGAACCGGTCCATCGCATCCTCGATCGCAACGCCATCGACGTTGGAGACGATCGCGACATCGTAGCGATCGGCGTCGCGGCCCAGCGCGTCGACCAGCAGGTCCGGCCCCAGCGCCGATCCGCCGATGCCGATATGCAGGATATGCCGCACCGGCCCCAGCGCCTCGGCTTCGATCACATCGATCAGCCCGCGCATCCGGGCGTGGAACATGCGCGACCGGGCGACGCTTTCCGGCGCGCCTTCGCCCCGCTCGGCGCCATGTTCGGCGGCGCGTCCTTCCGTCACGTTGATCGCTTCGCCGGCGTAAAGCGCGTCGCGCTTCGCCGCGAGGCCCATCGATTCGGCGATCCTGGCGAAGGCGGCGATGGCTTCACCGGTCAGGTGAGTCTTCGACCAGTCGAAGCGGATACCGCTGACGTCGAGACCAAGCAAGTCGAGCCGGGCCGAATCCTCCGCGAACAACACCGTCAGCGGCTTGTCCTCCAGCGCGCGGATCGTGGACCAGTCGGGCGTCGCCATGTTCGAACTCCTGTCTTCGTCGCCTGTCCTATCGTCGCACAACCCGCGCTTCACAAGACCGGTTCGGGGCAAGTTGCAGGCCAATGGCAGGATTGTCCTGCTTGACGGCAACCGCCCGCCCAAGCAGAGCTAGCCCGCATGGAAAAAGGCTATACCGTCGATCCGCTCGCGCCCGAGAAGCCACAGTCCGAATGGCGCGACCTCGCGTCGTTCCTGCTCAAGCTCGCGATCGTCGTCTTCATCGTCCGCAGCTTCATCTTCTCGCCGTTCAGCATCCCCAGCGAGTCGATGCTGCCGCGCCTGCTGATCGGCGACTATCTGTTCATCACGAAATGGAACTACGGCTATTCGAAGCACTCGCTGCCGTTCAGCGTGCCGCTGATCCCCGGCCGGGTGTTCGAAGGCACGCCCGAGCGGGGCGATGTGGTGGTGTTCAAGGCGCCGCCTGCCAACAACACCGACTGGATCAAGCGCGTGATCGGCCTGCCCGGCGATACGGTGCAGATGAAGGACGGCGTGGTGATCCTGAACGGCAAGGCGATCCCGAAGGAGCGGATCGCCAATTTCGTCCTGCCGCTCTCGCCCAATTTCCCGGCGGCGAAGTGCGGCGCATTCATCGACGAAAAAGATCCGTCGCTGTGCAGCATCCCGCGCTACCGCGAGACCCTGCCCAACGGAAAGACCTATGAGGTTCTCGATCAGGGCCCGAACGTCAACGACAATACTGATGTCTTCACCGTACCCGCCGGCAACGTCTTCCTGATGGGCGACAATCGCGACGACAGCGCCGACAGCCGCGTCGCGCATATCGATGGCGGGATCAGCTATGTTCCGCTGGAGAATGTGCAGGGCAAGGCAGTGGTCAGCTTCTGGTCGACCGACGGCAGCGCCAACTGGTTCCTACCCTGGACCTGGTTCAGCGCCGCGCGCTGGGGCCGGATCGGGGAAGGGTTTTGACGGCCCTCGCGCTGGGGGGATGGATCGAACAGACTTTCGGAAGAGCGCCCGCGAGCATCGCGCCGTTCGAGCGCGCGCTGACGCATGGCAGCCAGGCCGCGGCCAATTATGAGCGGCTTGAGTTCCTCGGCGACCGGGTGCTCGGGCTGGTCATCGCCGAATGGCTGTTCGAGCGGTTTTCGGAAGAACCCGAAGGTGCCTTGTCCCGGCGGCTCAACGCGCTGGTGACCGGGCCGGTGTGCGCCGATGTCGCGCGCGATCTGGGCGTGGTGACCTACCTCAGGCTGGGCAAGCAGGCCCGCGAGGACGGCGCGCACGACAGCGACAATGTACTGGGCGACGTGATGGAAGCGCTGATCGGCGCCTTCTTCCTCGATGCCGGTCTCGACGCGGTCCGCGCCTTCATCCGCAAGGCATGGGCGACGCGGATCGAAGCGCATGCGCAGGCGCCCAAGCATCCCAAATCGGCGTTGCAGGAATGGGCGGCCGCGAACAATCGCCGCCCGCCCGAATATCTCATCGTGGACCGCTCCGGCCCGAACCACGCCCCGCACTTCACTGTGAAGGTCTCGATCGGCAAGCTGGCCGACGCCACCGGCGAAGGCGCGAGCAAGGGCGCGGCGGAGACCGCGGCAGCCGCGGCGTTGCTGGAGAAGCTGGCGGCTGCCAAATAATTCCGTTCGTCCTGAGCTTGTCGAAGGACCGTTCTTCCTTCTTACTCCGCCCGGATGAGCTTCTGGGCCTATATTCTCCATTGCCGGGGCGGTGTGTTCTACACCGGCCACACCGACAATCTGGAGCGTCGTATCGCTCAACACGAGACCGGGGCCGTGGATGGTTTCACGTCGAACCTACGGCCGGTGAAACTCGTATGGTGTCAGGACTTCCCCACACGCTACGAAGCGATTGCGACGGAACGCCAGATCAAGGGCTGGAGCCGGACGAAGAAGATGGCGCTGATCCGCGGCGACTGGGATCTCATCTCGGCTTTCGCGAAAAAGAAGAGCGGCCCTTCGACAAGCTCAGGGCGAACGGAGTAGGGGGTAGCGAATGTCCTCTAAAACAACCCAGAATTGCGGCCTCATCGCCGTCCTCGGTGCCCCGAACGCCGGCAAGTCCACGCTCGTCAACGCGCTGGTCGGCCAGAAGGTGGCGATCGTCAGCCCCAAGGCGCAGACGACGCGCGCGCGGCTGATGGGCATCGCGATCGAAGGCGACACCCAGCTTCTCCTCGTCGATACGCCGGGCATCTTCACGCCCGAGCGGCGGCTCGACCGGGCGATGGTGGCCGCCGCGTGGGAAGGCACCGATGGGGCGGACGCGATCGCGCTTGTCGTCGATGGCAAGGGCGGGATCGGGCCGAAGGTCCATGCCGTGCTCGACAGCCTGAAGGGGCGCAGCGAGCCGCTGATCCTGATCCTCAACAAGGTCGACATCGCCGACAAGCCGCGTCTGCTCGGCACCGCGGCGAAGCTCAACGAGATCATCCCGTTCGCGGAGACCTTCTTCGTCTCGGCCTCGACCGGCGACGGCGTGGCCGAACTGAAGGCGTCGCTCGCCGCGCGCCTGCCGGAAAGCCCGTGGCATTTCCCCGAGGATCAGGTGTCCGACGCGACCGAGCGGATGATCGCGGCCGAAGTGACGCGCGAGCAGCTCTACCTCCAGCTGCGGGCGGAATTGCCCTATGCGAGCGCGGTCGAGACCGAGAAATATTCGGAGCGCGAGGACGGATCGGTCGAGATCCACCAGCAGATCCTGGTCGGCCGCGAGACCCAGCGGGCGATCGTGCTGGGCAAGGGCGGCAGCCGGATCAAGGAAATCGGCGCGCGCGCACGTCAGGAACTCTCCCAACTTATGGGAGTGAAAGTCCATCTCTATCTTCACGTGAAAGTAAGGCCGGGCTGGGAAGATGACCGCTCGCTTTACCGTGAGATAGGGTTGGACTGGGTCGAATGACGAAGATCCTCAAGGCTGCAATCGTTCAGGAAACGCCGCTGCCGCTGGCGATCACCGAAGGGCTCGAACGCGCCGTCGGCTACGTCAAGGATGCGATCGAACGCGGCGCGAAGCTGATCGCGTTCGGCGAGTGCTTCCTCGGCGGATACCCCGCCTGGCTCCAGCACGTCTCGGCGCCCGCGCTGTGGGAGCATCCCGGCACCAAGGAACTGCACGCGCTGCTGCTCGATCAGGCAATCCGCGGCGAGGATCCGCGCTTCCAGCAGCTGCAATGGGTAGTCGACATCGCTGGCGTGGTCGTTTCGATCGGCGGCTATTCACGAGTCCGCTCCAGCCTGTTCAACACCCAGTTCCTGTTCCGCCCCAAGATGCCGGTGCTGGTCCACCGCAAGCTGCTGCCCAGTCATGGCGAGCGGCTGTTGTTCGGCAGCGGCGACGGCTCGACCCTCGATGTCCACGAAGCGCCGTGGGGGCGGATCGGACAGCTCGCCTCGAACGAGCACTGGATGCCGCTGACCCGCGCGGCGATGCATCACACCGGCGAAAGCGTCCACGTCGCGGCGTGGCCGACGGTGGAGGACATCAACCTGCTCGCTTCGTCGCATTACGCATTCGAGGGCCGAACCTTCGTACTCGCCGCGGGCACGGTGCAGCACAAGATCGACATCCTTCAGGGCTATCGCATGGCGGGCGGCAAGGGCCCGGGGCGCGAGATCCTCGAACGGCTGCCCGACGGCTATGTCCAGAAGGGCCGCAGCGCGATCATCGCTCCCGATGGCGTGATGATCGCGCAGACCGGCGAGGACCCCAAATGCCTCGTCGCCGACCTGGACCTCTCCGAAGTCGAGCAGGCGCTGTCGGTGATGGACGTGGACGGCCAGCACGCCCGCCCCGACATCTTCGAACTGCGCATCGATCGCCGCCCGCGCAAGGGCATCGTCGACAATGACGACGGAGCGTCGGAAGCGGCGTAACGCTTCGGACTCGGCTTTTCGCGAGAAGAAGAACGGCCTTTCCACAAGCTCAGGGCGAACGGGAAATTGGAGAGGATCGCGCTCCCCGCAAACCGTTCGCCCTGAGCTTGTCGAAGGGCCGTCTTTCCTTCTACCTCCGTCGCAAATGGGGGATAGCGCATGACCACACGAAACCTGCTCAGGCAACGCGACGGCAATCATGCCCGCGTGTCCTTCGCCGAACTGTTCTTCGATCTCGTCTTCGTGTTCGCGGTCACCCAGCTTTCGCACGGGCTGCTCGCACATCCCACGCCGATGGGGTTCGTCGAGACGGGCATGCTGTTCCTCGCGGTGTGGTGGTGCTGGATCGACACCGCATGGTGCACCAACTGGCTCGATCCCGAGCGCACCCCGGTGCGGCTGATGCTGTTCGGGCTGATGGCGTGCGGCCTCGCCATGTCGATCGCGATTCCGCAGGCGTTCGGCGATCGCGCCGCGCTGTTCGCGGTGGGCTATTCGGTGATGCAGGTCGGACGATCGCTGTTCATGATGGCGGCGCTACGGCGGCAGGACCCTGCCAATTACGTCAATTTCATCCGCATCACCGTGTGGGCGGCGGCTGGCGCGGTCTTCTGGCTGGCGGGTGCGTTCGTTCCCGAGATGCGGATCGCGCTTTGGGGCATCGCCTTGCTGCTCGACAGCAGCGCTCCGGCGTTCGGCTACCGCCTGCCCGGCATGGGCAAGTCCGACAGCAGGGATTGGGTGGTCGAGGGCGGCCATGTCGCCGAGCGGTGCGGCCTGTTCGTGATCATCGCGCTGGGCGAATCGATCCTGATCACCGGTGCGACCTTCAGCGATCTCGTCTGGAACACCCCGGTCCTGCTCGGCTTCGTTTCGGCCTTCGCCTCGACGATCGCGATGTGGTGGATCTATTTCAACATCGGCGCGGAGCGCGGCAGCCACCGGATCGAGCATTCGGACGACCCCGGCAGCATCGCCCGGCTGGCGTACACCTATCTCCATCTGCCGATCGGCGCGGGCATCGTCCTCGTCGCCGCATCCGACGAGATGGTGCTGACGCATCCCGATGGCCACCTGACCGTGCTGGCCGCATTCTGCCTGGTCGGCGGTCCGGCGCTGTATCTGCTCGGCAACCTACTGTTCAAGCGCGCCATCGGCAATCGCGTGCCGCTGTCGCATCTGATCGGCCTCGGCCTCTCGGCGGCGCTCGGCGCGTCGTTCGTGCTGCACCCGACGCCACTGCACCTCTCGATGGGATCGACCGCGATCCTCGTGCTGGTCGCGATGTGGGAGACCCTGTCCTACCGGCGCGGGCGGAAATCCTAACCCAGCATCTCGTCGACCCATTCCGGCACGCGCTCACCGGCGGGGCCGCGGCGGCTGTCATCGAACATCATGCTGCCTTCGGACGGATCCAGGTTCATCTCCAGCGTGGCGATGCCCATCCGCCGCGCCGAATGGACGAAGCCGGCGGCGGGATAGACCGCACCCGACGTGCCGATCGAGACGAACAGATCTGCCTGCTCCAGCGCGCGCTCGATGACGTGCATCGCGTACGGCATCTCGCCGAAGAACACGATGTCCGGGCGCAGCGCGGGCGAAGCGCATGTCGGGCAGGCCGAGCCGGGCGGCAGCGATCCCTCGTGCGGCGCGCGCTTGCCGCATTCCGCACAAAGCGCGGATTTCAGTTCGCCATGCATGTGGATCAGCCGCTTCGAACCCGCGCGCTCGTGCAGGTCGTCTACATTCTGCGTCACCAGCAGCAGCTCGCCGGCCCATTCGGCATCGAGCCGCGCCAGCGCCCGGTGCGCGGCATTGGGCTCGACCTCGGCCAACTTCGCGCGGCGCTCGTCATAGAAGCGATGCACCAGCTCGGGATCGCGGCGCAGCGCCTGCGGGGTGCAGACATCCTCGACCCGGTGCCCCTCCCACAGTCCGCCGGGGCCGCGAAAAGTGGCGATGCCGCTTTCGGCGGAGACGCCCGCGCCGGTGAGGATGACGATGTTGCGTATGGGGGTCATGGCGGGAACCTAGCTGGACGGCGGTGCAGTTTCGAGTCACACTCGCCTGCATGAGCGATGATCCCTTCGAGACCGTCGTGATCGCGTACAGCCAGTCTCAGGCGGGCGTGATCCTCTCCCTGTTCGAATGGAACGGGATTCCGGCCTACGCCATGAACATCGAGATGGCGCGGAACAGCGCGCCGCTGACGCTGGCGCTGGGCGGCATTCCGATTCGGGTGGCGCGCGAGGCTGCGGCCGAAGCGCGGGAGATACTGGGCGAAGCCGCCGACGCCTCGGCCGAAGCCGAAGTCCCCCGTCTGGAGGCGGGGGAACGCGCCGGCAACTTCCTGATCGGGCTGCTGTGCTTCCTTTTCGCCGGAGCGGCGCCGCCGCCCCGGATCGCTGCATCGATCGTCAAGGGCTGACCGGCTACTCCGCCGCCACCGCTTCCGCATTGTCGTTCAGCGGAACCGGAAGCCGCTCGAGCATCTCCTTGGGCACCACCTGCCAGAAATGGCCGAGCGCACGGTCCCATTCCTCCAGCAGGCTCTTCGACCATTCACTGTCGGTCGCTTCGGCATGGGCTTCGACCATCGAACGCAGCCGCGCTTCCCAGTGCGCCGACGCGATGCGCTGCCACACGATGCTTTCGGGATTGGCGCGCGAAGCGAAGCTTTGGTCCTCGTCATAGACGAACGCCATGCCGCCGGTCATGCCCGCGCCGAAGTTCATGCCGACCTTGCCCAGCACCACCGCGGTGCCGCCGGTCATATATTCGCAGCCGTTCGCGCCGCAGCCTTCGACGACCACATCGGCGCCCGAATTGCGCACCGCGAACCGCTCGCCGGCCTGACCCGCCGCATAGAGACGGCCCGAAGTCGCGCCGTACAGGACGGTGTTGCCGATGATCGTATTGTCCTGGCTGACCAAAGGCGAGCTGACCATCGGGCGCACGACAATGACGCCGCCCGACAGGCCCTTGCCGACATAGTCGTTGGACTCGCCGAACACTTCGAGCGTGATGCCCTTGCACAGGAAGGCGCCGAGCGACTGGCCCGCCGATCCGCGCAGGCGGACATGGACATGCCCATCGGCAAGCGCGGACATGCCGAACTTGTTGGTCACTTCGCTCGACAGGCGCGTGCCGACCGCGCGATGCGTGTTGCGCACCGTATAGGTCAGCTGCATCCGCTCGCCCCGCGCGAAGACGGGCGCGGCGTCCTTGATCATCTGCGCGTCGAGGCTGTCGGGCACCTCGTTTCGCCACGTATCGAGGCTGAAGCGGCGATTATCCTCATCGGCATCGACCTTGGCGAGGATCGGGTTGAGATCGAGATCGTCGAGATGCTCGGCGCCGCGGCTGACCTGACGGAGCAGCTCGGTGCGGCCGATCACTTCGTCGAGGCTCCTGAAGCCCAGACGCGCGAGGATCTCGCGGACTTCCTCGGCGATGAAGGTCATCAGGTTGATGACCTTTTCCGGCGTGCCGACGAACTTGGCGCGCATCTTGGGATCCTGGGTGCAGACGCCCACCGGACAGGTGTTCGAATGGCACTGGCGGACCATGATGCAGCCCATCGCGACGAGGCTGAGCGTGCCGATGCCGAATTCCTCGGCGCCGAGGATCGCGGCGATCACGATGTCGCGGCCGGTCTTGAGCCCGCCATCGGTGCGCAGCTTCACCCGGCCGCGCAGGCCGTTGAGCGTCAGGGTCTGGTTGACCTCGGAAAGCCCCATTTCCCACGGCGTGCCGGCATATTTCACTGAAGTGAGCGGCGACGCGCCGGTGCCGCCGACATGGCCGGCGACGAGGATCACGTCGGCATGCGCCTTGGCGACGCCCGCAGCGACGGTACCGATGCCAGCCGACGAGACCAGCTTCACTGCGACCCTCGCCTTGGGGTTGATCATCTTCAGGTCGTAGATCAGCTGCGCCAGATCCTCGATCGAGTAGATGTCGTGGTGCGGCGGCGGCGAGATCAGCGTCACGCCCGGCGTCGCATGGCGCAGCTTGGCGATGAATTCGGTCACCTTGAAGCCGGGCAGCTGGCCGCCTTCGCCGGGCTTGGCGCCCTGGGCGACCTTGATCTCGATCTCGTCGCAAGCGTTGAGATATTCCGCGGTCACGCCGAAGCGGCCCGAAGCGATCTGCTTGATGACGGAGTTGGCGTTGTCGCCATTTTCGTACGGCGTGTAGCGCGCCGAATCCTCGCCGCCCTCGCCCGACACGGCCTTGGCGCCGATGCGGTTCATCGCGATCGCCAGCGTCTCGTGCGCTTCAGGCGACAATGCGCCGAGCGACATGCCGGGGGTGACGAAGCGCTTGCGGATTTCGGTGATCGCTTCGACCGAATCGATCGCGATGCCGTCGTTCGGGAAATTGAATTCGAGCAGATCGCGCAGATAGACCGGCGGGAGATCGCGCACGCCGCGCGAGAATTGCAGATAGGTCGAGTAGCTGTCGCTCGACACCGCCGATTGCAGCAGGTGCATCAGCTGCGCCGAATAGGCATGAGTCTCGCCGCCCTGACGATGGCGGTAGAAGCCACCGATCGGCAGAGTCGCGACGGCGGAATCGAACGCCGCATCGTGGCGCATCTTCGCGTTGAGCTGAAGCGAGGCATAGCCTTCGCCCGATATCTTCGCCGGCATCCCCGGGAAGAAATCGTTGACCAGCGCGCGGCTCAATCCGACCGCTTCGAAGTTATAGCCGCCGCGATACGACGAGATGACCGCGATCCCCATCTTGGAGAGGATCTTGAGCAGGCCTTCGTCGATCGCCTTGCGATGGCGATAGAGGCATTCTTCGAGCGTCAGCTTGCCGAACAGGCCGCGCGACTGGCGGTCGGCGATCGCAGCTTCGGCCAGATAGGCGTTCACCGTCGTCGCGCCGACGCCGATCAGCACGGCGTAATAATGCGTGTCGAGGCACTCGCTCGAACGGACATTGACCGAGGCGTAGGAGCGCAGGCCACGACGGACGAGGTGGGTGTGGACCGCAGCCGCAGCCAGAACACCGGCGATCGCCACCTTGTTCTCGTCGACATGCTCGTCGGTCAGGAACAATTCGGTGCAGCCGGCGCGAACTGCCTGTTCGGCTTCGTAGCGGATGCGCGCGATCGCGGTCTTGAGCGCGTCGGGCCCGCCATTGGCGTCGAAGGTGCAATCGATCTCGGCCGACTGATCGCCGAAATGATGCTTGAGCCGCGCCCAGTCGGCACAGGTCAGCACCGGGCTTTCGAGCACCAGCACCGGGGCAGGCGTACCCTCGACGTCGAGGATGTTCGCCAGATTGCCGAAGCGGGTGCGCAGGGTCATCACCTGCCGCTCGCGCAGCGGATCGATCGGCGGGTTGGTGACCTGGCTGAAATTCTGGCGGAAGAACTGGCTGATCAGGCGCGGCTTGTCGCTGATGACGGCCAGCGGCGTATCGTCGCCCATCGAACCGATGGCTTCCTTGGCGGTCTCGACCATCGGGGCGAGGACCAGCTCCATATCCTCCAGCGTCTGCCCCGCCGCGACCTGGCGCCGCGTGAGTTCGGCGCGGGTCCAGTTCGGCGTCGCATCGGCCTTGGGCGCCGCGAGATCGCCGATCGACAGGAACTTGCCGATCATCTTCGAATAATCGGCTTCGCCTGCGATGCGGTCCTTGATCGCGCGGTCTTCGAGCAGCACGCCCTGATCGAGATCGATCGCGATCATCTGTCCCGGGCCCATCCGGCCCTTGGCCACGACATTGCCTTCGGGCACCACGACCATCCCGGCTTCGGAGCCGACGATCAGCAGCCCGTCCGACGTCTGGGTATAGCGCAGCGGGCGCAACGCGTTGCGATCGACGCCCGCGACGGCCCAGCGGCCATCGGTCATCGCCAGCGCGGCCGGGCCGTCCCACGGCTCCATCACCGAAGCGAGATATTTGTACATCGCCAGATGCTTTTCGGGCGTCTGTTCGTCCCATGCCTCGGGCACCAGCATCAGCTTGGCGGTCGGCGCGTCGCGGCCCGAACGGCAGATCGCTTCGAACACGGCGTCGAGCGCGGCGGTGTCCGACGCGCCGGCCGGGATCACCGGCTTGATGTCTTCGCTCTGCTCGCCGAACGCGAGGCTGGCCATCTTGATCTCGTGGCTCAGCATCCAGTTCTTGTTGCCGCGGATCGTGTTGATCTCGCCATTATGGGCGAGGCAGCGGAAAGGCTGGGCCAGCCACCATTGCGGGAAGGTGTTGGTCGAATAGCGCTGGTGAAAGATCGCGACCCGGCTCTCGAACCGCGCATCGCGCAGATCGGGATAGAAGTCCGACAGGCTCTCCGCGAGGAACAGCCCCTTGTAGATGATCGAGCGGCAGCTGAGCGAGCAGATGTAGAAGCCACTGATCTGCGCGGCGATCACCTTCTTCTCGATCCGGCGGCGGACCAGATAGAGATGCTTTTCGAACTCGGCGGCGTCTTGGTCCTCGGGACCGGCGATCATGATCTGCTCGATCTCGGGACGTGTCGCCTGCGCCTTCTGGCCGATCACGCTCACATCGACCGGCACCTGACGCCAGCCATAGATGGTGTAGCCGGCTTCGATCACTTCGCTCTCGACGATCGTGCGGCACGCTTCCTGCGCGCCCAGATCGGTACGCGGCAGGAAGATCATGCCGACCGCAAGCCGGTTCGGCAGGACGCGGTGACCCGACGCGGCGATCGCGTCGTCAAAGAAGCGCACCGGCAGATCGACATGGAGACCCGCGCCGTCGCCGGTCTTGCCATCGGCATCAACCGCGCCGCGATGCCACACTGCCTTCAGCGCATCGATCGCCGACTGGACGACGCGGCGCGAGGCGACGCCATCGGTCGCGGCGACCATGCCCACACCGCAGGCATCGCCTTCGAATTCGGGGCGGTACATGCCTGTAGCGGCAAGACGGTCGCGCTGGGCGTGGAGAGCGGAGTCGGTGGTCATGGTCATTACTTCCGGGGCTTTTTAAGCAGGGGTGCGAGCGCGTCGCGAACGGCGCTCTCGATACGGTGGCCGTGCTTGGTAACCAGGCCTTTCGACCAGCCGTCGCTGATCGGGCCGAGGCCGCGCGAAATCTCGCCGAACGTCGCCATCGCCGGGCTGCGGCCGATGCGTTCGAGTTCGGCCAGTTCAGCCGGCGACATGCTGGCGATCATATCCTCGACCGCCTTGTTGTCCGGCCGTTCGCCGCCGCTTGCCGCCATCATGCCCATCAGCGTCGAATAGAATTTGCGGCCGGTGGGCGAATCGAAGAAGTCGGCAAGCGTGCGGACTTCCTCCGGCTTCGCGCGCGAGAGGATCAGGTCGCGCACATCGGCGCGATAGGAGGGCAGTTCCTCGCGCATGATCGCGATGATCGCCGGCACCATCGCCTCGCGAAGCTCGGACAGGATTTCGGGACGAGTCTCGATCGCGGTGCGGAAGACCGAATTCTGCTCGATCTCGCGCATCATCATCGCATCGAAGATCGGCCCGACCAGCCGGTCGTAGATGCCGTCCGGGATCAGCAGCGCAGCAAGCCGCGACGCCTGCACATGCGCTTCGGACGGCGCGGCCGTCTGCGCCTGCGCGGGGACCGGCGCCACGGCCGGGGTCATCACGGCCAGCGCCGTGGCAAGGGCAGCGAAACGTGCCATCAGTCGAGCTTCTCCAGCTCTTGCTCGACCTCAACCGTCTCGGCAGGATCGGCCAGATCCTTCTCCTCGATGCCGAGCAGTTCGGCGAGACGCTTGCGATCGGCGGGGGACAGATCCTTGATCTTGCGCGCCGGCGGAATATGGGCCGTCGCGGATTCGACCAGCGCCATCATGTCCGGCATCCGCTTCATCATCTCGGGCATCATGTCCTGCATCGACGCCATGAGCTCGGGACTCATGAACAGGAGCATCGACTTCGAGGCATAGCGTCCGCCGGCGGGCGTCGAGAAGAACCGGTCCATCTCGTTCAGGTCCTCGAGCGAATATTCGCGGGCATAAGTCAGCGCCAGCGCGTCGCGCATCTTGGGCTCATATTCGGCCATCATGCCGCCCATCATCTCGCCCATCGCATCGATCATGGCCTTCGTCCGCTCTTTCCAGTGCGGGTCATAGATCGCCATGATCTCTGCGACCTTCGTGGGGCCGAGCGCCTTGGCCTGTTCCTCGTCGAGCCCGCCGATCCGCATGATGTCCGCAAGCGGCATCTCGTCGAACGAGTCCATCATCGTATCCATCAGGTTGCCGAAGACACCGTCGAACATCTCGACATAGACGCCCTCCGGCATCAGCTTGCCGACCACCCGGCGCGCCACGGCGAGACGAGCGGGATCGACTGTCGCCGCGGTAGCAGCCTGGGGCGGCGCGGCAGCCGGTGCGGTCTGGGCCAGAGCCAGCGACGGCGTCAGCGCGATGGCGGCGGCGGCAAGGAGCAGCTTCATCGAAATACCCCCTCAGGCCGCGCGCGGGGTAGAGGCTGCGCGGGCGCGCATCCAGGAATGCATATGGTCCGCGACATCGCGGCCATCGCGAATCGCCCAGACCACCAGACTCGCACCGCGAACGATATCGCCCGCCGCGAACACGCCGTCGAGACTGGTCATCATCGTCTTGCCGGCGGTGCGGACAGTGCCCCAGCGAGTCACGCCGAGCTCGGGCGCGCCGAACAGCTTCGGCAGTTCCTCGGGATCGAAACCGAGCGCCTTGATCACCAGATCGGCCTTCAGGTCGAACCCGCCGCTGGGATCGACTTCGGGCGCGCGGCGGCCGCTGGCGTCGGGCGCGCCGAGGCGCATCCGCGACACCTTCACCCCATCGACCTTCGCCCCGCCGGTGAAGCTTTCGGGCGCCGAGAGCCAGACGAACTCGACGCCTTCCTCCTCGGCATTGGCGGTCTCGCGCTGCGAGCCGGGCATGTTGGCGCGGTCGCGGCGATAGAGGCACTTCACGCTGGCCGCGCCCTGACGGACGGCGGTGCGAACACAGTCCATCGCGGTGTCGCCGCCGCCGATGACCACGACATGCTTGCCCTGCGCATTCAGGCTGCCATCGTCGAACGCGGGCACGGCGTCGCCAAAGCCCTTGCGGTTCGATGCGGTGAGATAGTCGAGCGCTTCGACCACGCCTTCGGCATCGGCGCCCTTCGCGCGGATCGCACGGGTCTTGTACACGCCGGTGGCGATCAGCAGGCTGTCATGCTTCTGGCGCAGTTCGGCGAGCGTCGCGTCGCGGCCGATTTCGAACCCCTGATGGAACACGATGCCGCCGGCCTTGAGTCGGTCGATCCGGCGCATCACGACATGCTTCTCCAGCTTGAAGCCAGGGATGCCGTAGGTCAGCAGTCCGCCGGCGCGGTCGTGCCGGTCATAGACATGAACCTCGTAGCCGCGGACGCGGAGATATTCGGCGGCGGCGAGACCCGCGGGCCCCGCGCCGATCACGCCGACCGACATGCCGGTGGCGCGGCCCGGCACCAGCGGCTCGACCCAGCCTTCCTCCCAGGCAGTGTCGGTGATGTATTTCTCGACCGATCCGATCGTCACCGCGCCGTGGCCGGAGAATTCGATCACGCAATTGCCTTCGCACAGCCGGTCCTGCGGGCAGATGCGGCCGCAAATCTCGGGCATGGTCGAGGTGCTGTTCGACAGTTCATAGGCTTCGCGCAGACGCCCTTCGGCGGTGAGGCGCAGCCAGTCCGGGATATGATTGTGGAGCGGGCAATGCACCGTGCAATAGGGCACGCCGCATTGCGAGCAGCGGCTTGCCTGCTCTTCGGCCTTGGGCGTGGCGTAGCGGTTCGCAATTTCGAGGAAATCCTCGGCGCGAAGGTCGGCAGGGCGCTTGGACGGATAGTCCTGCCCGGTTCCCACGAATTTGAGCATGTCTTCAGCCATGCGCGCCGCCTATCGCGCCGCAGCATTAAATTAAAGACAGTATTGCTGTCCTATTTGTCGAAATAAGCCTTTTTGAGAATCGATCTTAGATATTTATGCCGGTTTTTATGGCCGTGCCGGTCCTATCTCAGCGCGAGCCAGATCAGAGCCGCGCTTCCGGCGATGATTCGATACCAGCCGAACGGCGCGAATCCGTGGCGTTGAACCACCGTCAGGAACGCCTTCACCACCACCAGCGCGGTGACGAACGACACGACGAAGCCGACCGCGATCAGCCCCATTCCGTCCGAGGTGATCGCATCGCGATGCTTGTAGAGCTGGAGCACCGTCGCACCGGTCAGCGTGGGCAGCGCGAGGAAGAAGCTGAAATCGGCGGCGGTGCGGCGTTCGATGCCGAGCGACATCGCGCCCATGATCGTTGCGCCCGAACGGCTGACGCCCGGGATCATCGCGAGGCACTGGACGAGGCCGATCTTGATCGACTGGCCGACCGTGACGCCGGCAATGCCGACTGCTTCGCCTTGCTTCACGAACTTCTCGATCAGGATGATCGCGATGCCGCCGACGATCAGCGCCCAGGCGACCACGGTGGCGTTCTCGAGCAGCGCGTCGATCTCCTCGGCAAAGGCCAGGCCGAGCGCGACGGCAGGAATGAAGGCGATCAGCAGGTTGCGCACGAAGGCGACCGATTCGGCTTCCCACTTCAGCAGCCCGCGAATCACCGCGAGGAACGTCTTCCGGTACAGCACCACGATCGCGAGGATCGCGCCGGGCTGGATCGCGACGTTGAACAGCGCCCATTGCGACGCGTTGTAGCCCATCAGTTCGGACGCGAGGATCAGATGGCCGGTCGACGAAACCGGCAGGAACTCGGTGATCCCTTCGACGATGCCGAGCAGGATGGCGACGATCAGTTCGGTCATGACGGAAATACGCCCCCTTCACCGGGCCGCCCCGGTGCGGAGCCGCCCCGACATTCATGCGGATATGAGGATCAGGCCGCCTTGCGCCCGAACCGCCCGTTGCGGCGGAAGCGGATCAGCCATGCGGGCGCAAGCGTCGCCAGCGGCTGGGGTGTGATGCCCAGCGCCTTGAAGCCCTTCGCGCCCGGCGCCACCACGGCGTCGCGGCTCAGCATCTTCCACTGGTCGCCGGTGATCGGCGTCATCGGCAGCATGGCGATGCCCGCGCCGATCGGATCGGGCAGCTCGACCAGGGTCACGTCGCGGCCGATCTCGCTCGCGATCCAGCGATGCAGCTCGGCCATCGAAATCACGTCGGGGCCGCCCAGCTCGAAGGTCTTGCCGCCGAACGCGTCGGGATCGGAAAGCGCGGCGACCACCGCCTGCGCCACATCGGCGACATAGGCGGGCTGGAACTTCGCTTCGCCGCGCAGCACCGGCACGAACGGCACCGGCGAATTGGCGATCATCCCGGCGAACCGGTTCACGAACTGGTCCTCGCGGCCGAACAGGGTCGAGGGGCGCAGGATCGTCGCCCCGGGGAACGCCTTGAGCACCGCGGCTTCGCCTGCGGCCTTGGATTGGCCATACTCGGCGGGCGATTCGGCATCGGCGCCGATCGCCGAGAGATGGACCATCGCCTCGAGGCCCGCGGCCTTCGCCGCTTCGGCCACGTTGCGCGCGCCTTCTTCATGGACCTTCCAGTAATCGGCCTTGGAAAAGGTGCCGGCGAGGTTCACGACCGCATCGGCGCCGACGACCGCATTGGCGATCGTCTCGGGCCGGGTCACGTCGGCGGCGACGAACTGGGTCTGGCCGAGGCCGCCCAGCGGCTTCAGGAACCACGCATCGCGCGGGCGGCGCTGGGCGACGCGGATCCGCGCGCCTGCCTTCAGCAATTCCTGCGCGACGTAACGGCCCACAAAACCGCCGCCGCCGATCAGGGTTACCAGCTTGTCCTTCATGCTCGCCTCGATACGGAATCTACAGGAGACGCCCAATGCCCCGCGCGTGGCGAAACGGCAAGTTCGCGTTCGTCCGCACGGCTAGAAGCGGCCCACGTTTCGCGCATCGGCCGCCGGATCGCGATCCTTGCCCTGAGTCGCGTAGAAGCGCTCGCGCAGATCGGGCATCGGGCGGGTGATCCGGTTCGGCGGGATGCCGACCGTGTCCGAACGATGGGCGAGGATCAGCCACCGCCCGTCCTTCTGCCGTTCGAGGACGAAGGTCGTGCTCGCCGCGCGCTCATAGGTCTGTTGCGCGGCGAAGGCGTAGAAATAGCCGCGTTCCCAAACCTCGACCCGGGCGAAATTGGCATCCAGCCGGATCGCGTCGATCTCGTACCGGAATTCGAGCGCGGTGGCGGCGAGCGACTCATGGACCGGCGGGCCGAGCGCCGCCGAGCCGGTGTCGCGATGGCCGATCGGCGGCGACGCATCGATATGGCCCGGCGCGAACAGGCTGAACGGGCGGCCATCGCCCCGCTTCGCCAGTTCGGCATACCAGTTGCCGATCACCGCACGGACCGCCGTCTCGGCCGGCTGGGCCTGAGCCGGCGCAGAAACGGCGAGAGCGAGCGAAGCAAGAGCGATGCGCATGACCAGCCTCCGGATTGCCCCGATGCTGACGGGGATTTCAGGCGTTTGTGCGGCAGACCGAGACGGCGAAGGCGATCGCCGAGATCATCACGATGCCGCGACTGGCGCCTTCGGACGGCTGAGCGCGGTCATCGCGATGCCGCCAAGGATCAGCGCCATCCCGGCGAAATGATAGAGATGCAGCGTCTCGCCGAGGAAGAACGCCGCAAGGAACGCGCCGAACAGCGGCAGCAGCGTCGAGAACTGGCCCGCGCGCGCCCCGCCGAGCTGGGTCACCGCGAGGTTGAACAGCAGATAGGCGATCAGCGAGGGGAAGATCGCGACATAGAAGATCGCGCCGGCCGTGCTTGCCTGCCACACGACATGCCGCCCGGCCGAAGCTTCCCAAAGCGCGAGCGGGCTCATCGCCAGCGCGCCGATCGCGAAGGTAACCGCAAGAAACGACAGCGGCGACACCTCCGGACGGAGCCGGAGCAGGCTGGTGTAGAGCGCCCAGAAGCTGACCGCGAGAAGCACCAGCAGCTCGCCCGGCCCCAGCCGCAGCGCGAGCAGTGCCGCGAAGTCGCCGTGGACGACGACGAAGAGCACGCCCAGCGTTGAAGCGGTCACGCCGAGCAATTGCAGGGCGCGCGGTCGTTCGCGGAACAGCAGCCGGTCGAACAGGAGCACCAGCGCGGGAATCGCGGCCTGGATCAGCATCGCGTTCGAAGCCGGCGTATAGCGCAGCCCCGAATAGAGCAGCGCGTTGAACGCCGCGACGCCGAGCAGGCCAAGGAGCAGGATCGGCTTCCAGTGCGCGCGGATCACGGCGCGATCGGCCTTCAGCGAAGCGAACGCGAAGGGCAGCAGGATCAGCAGCGCGCCGCTCCAGCGGAACCAGGCCAAAGTCAGCGCGGGGATATCGTCGCGCACCGCGCGACCGACGATCGAATTGCCTGCCCATAGCAGCATGACGATGGTCAGCATCGCATAAGCGCGGGTGGTTGGCGATTTCAGCATGGCAGGCGGCGGTTCAGACGAACGCGCCGATCTCCTTCATCCCCGCATCGATCGGATAGCCGGTCACTTCGACTCCGGCCGCATCGACCCAGGCATGGGCGTCGATCGGCTTCTCCTCGCCCCGGCGCGCGCCGAAATGGACTGCGCTTTCGATTCCGCGCCGGCGAAGCATCGCGTGCGCGGCCATCGCCTGGGGCAGGCACACCGCACGGAACGGGACGTGCACCGCGGCGCGAGTCACCGCCCAGCTGACCTTCTCCGCCATGCCGCGACGCTCGACCGGCGCCGCGGCGCGGCAATCGGCGATGCGCTTGTCGGCCGGCGGGACGAAGGTGCCGAGATCCTTGGCGATGGTGCGGAAGGGCAGGATCGCGATGCGCACGCGCGCGGCCAGCAGCTGCGCAGCAGCTTCGACCAGCAGGCCGCGTTCGCGCCAGTCGACCGTGCGCGCGCGTTCGAGCTTCGATTTCCAACTGCGTCTACGCTTCACCGTCGCCGTCCCTCGCGACCGAAATTGAGCCGCCGCGTCACATTATAGTCGAGCACGGCCATCACGAAATAGGCGATCATCTGCCTGAACCGCGTCCACGGCCCCGTCCGCGACTTATAGACCGCAACGGTGATGAGCTCCGAATTGGCGATCTCGCCGTCGACATAGGCCTGCACATGCGCGGCAAAAGCGGGATCGTCCACCCGCAGCATCAGTTCGAGATTGAGATAGAGCGAGCGGATGTCGAAATTGGCCGATCCGATATGGACGACGCCATCGATGACATAGAGCTTCGTGTGCAGCTTGGTCGGCTGATATTCGTAGATCTGGACGCGCTTGCGCAGCAGCCCGGCATAAGTGAAGCGCGCGGCCCAGAGCGACGCGGTGTGATCGACCTTGGACGGCAGCACCAGCCGCACCCGCCCGCGCTTGCTCGCCTTGTCGAGCCGCCGCAGCATCGCCGGATTGGGCGCGAAATAGGACGTGATCAGATCGATCGAGCGCGACAGGCTCATGTCCTTCTTGATCACCCGGGTCCAGGGCGAGAGCCGCCGCATCGGACCGCTGAGCAGCCAGCGCGCCGGGCCTTCGGGCTCGCTCCAGTTGCGCAGAGTCTTGCCCAGCTTGCGCAGCGACGGGCGCGGATTCTTGGCCCAGGCCGACAGCGCATCGAAATAGCCGACC
This sequence comes from Sphingomonas sp. G-3-2-10, assembly GCF_012927115.1. NCBI lineage: Bacteria > Pseudomonadati > Pseudomonadota > Alphaproteobacteria > Sphingomonadales > Sphingomonadaceae > Sphingomonas > Sphingomonas sp. G-3-2-10. The sequence continues at coordinate 3,072,986 of NZ_JABBFY010000001.1, forward strand.
AGCCTCGCCGCCGCCGGTCCCTCGACCAGCAGGCCGAGATCGCGCCACGCGGCATCGTCGGCGGTGCCGAAATAGCTGCTCTCGATATTGAACCCGCCGATGATGACGCGTTCCTCGTCCGCCAGCGCCAGCTTCTGGTGGTTGCGCAACAGATAGCGGCGGCCCCAGCGCGGCACGAACCGGCACATGTCGACGCCTGCCTCGGCCAGCGGATCGAAGAAATGGCGGCTGGCGGCATGTTCGCTGCCCAGCCCGTCGACGATCAGCGACACCGCAACGCCGCGATTCGCCGCGTCGATCAGCGCCTGGCGGATCGCGGCCCCCGCTTCGTCGTCGACATAGATATAATAGAGCACCCGCAGCGAGCGCTGTGCCGAACGGATCAGATCGAGCAGTTCGGCGAGCCGCTCCGGCCCTTCGGTGAGCAGCCGCAGCCGGTTGCCGTCGACCATGAAGCTCGGCTGGGGGGCGGGATCGGCCATTGCCGGGGGTGATGGCGGGCAGCGGCGCAAAGGGCAAGCGGCGGCATTTTCTTGACTTTGCGGACCCCCGCACCTAAGTCGCCGCCTTTCCCGGACATTCAATTTCCAAGGATTGCGTAAGATGGCGCGCGTCACAGTCGAAGATTGCGTCGACAAGGTCCCCAATCGGTTCGACCTCGTCCTGTTCGCGGCGCAGCGCGCTCGCCAGATCTCGGGCGGCGCGGAACTGACGCTCGATCGCGATCGCGACAAAAACCCGGTCGTCGCCCTGCGCGAGATCGCGGAAGAGACGGTGCGCCCGAATCATCTCGAGGAAGCCGTGGTTTCCGGCCTGCAGCGCGTCCAGATCGACGACGAGGAAGCGCCGGACGAAATCGGCTCGCTGTCGGCATCGGCCGAGGCGCTGCGCCTCACCGCCGCAGCCCCGCCGCGCAACCAGAATCTGGGCGGCGACTACGACGGCTGAGCCGTTCGGACACGACCGAAACTGAAAAGGCCGGGGAGCGATCCCCGGCCTTTTCATTTGGTTCGCGCCCGCTTCAGTTACCCGGACGCCGCTCGCGCATCCGCGCCATCGCCGCCTCGCGCTCCGCGGCGTCGATCTTGCCATCCTTGCTGGTGTCGAGCCGGTCGAACCGCGCCGTGGCCGAGGCCTTCATCTCGTCCAGACTCACCGAGCCATCGCCATCGCTGTCGGCGCGGCCCAGCATCCGACCGCCCGGCCCAGCGCTCCGTTCGGCTTCGCTGAGCTTGCCGTCCCTGTTCGTATCGAGTTGCGCGAAACGCGTGGCGCTGGCGGTCAGCATCTCCTCGCGGCTCGTCGCGCCATCGCCATCGGGATCGGGGAACATCGCCGCCATCAGCGCACCACCGTCCTGCGCGGCAGCGGGCGCGGCCAGCATGGTCAGCGGAGCGGCCGCCAACGCAGCGCCGAGAATCAGCTTCTTCATCCTGCAAACTCCTTGCCGCCCGAAAAGGGCTTGGGCGGACTGAACGGATTATGCGCGCCATGTGTCGCAAAACTTTGTCAGCTTGCGCGCGCGGCGATCCTGGGGTTTGACCGGCACATGACGTCCGGCAGCTTCCGCTTCGAAGGCTTTCTGCTCGATTCGGCGAATCGGCGGCTGAGCCGCGACGGCGCGGCGGTCGAACTCAACGCACGCTATCTCGACGCGCTCGTCCTGCTGGCAAGCGAAGCGGGCAGGCTGGTGTCGAAGGACCGGTTCCTCGACGAAGTGTGGCGCGGCGTACCCGTGACCGACGAAGCGCTGACCCAGTGCATCCGCACGCTGCGCCGGGCGCTGGGCGACGATGCGGGCAATCCACGCTTCATCGAGACCGTGCCCAAGCATGGCTATCGCTTCATCGCCGCGATGGCGGCCGAGGAAGCGATCGAACCGGCTCCGCGAGCCTTGCCCGAACCGCAGGCCGCACCGGCCCGGCTCTGGCCGAAGATCGCCCTGCTTGCCGGAGCGGGGACGATCGGCGCGGGGATGGCAGGGCTGATCGGGGGGCTGGTCTATGGCTTTGCGGGCGCGTCGCAGCCGCTACAGCCGGGCATGGGCGCGGCGTCGGTGCTGCTGGTGCTGTTGTGCGTGACCATCCTGATGGCGCTGATCGGCGGCGCGGGCGTTGCCGCCGGGATCGCCGCGGCGGACGCAGCGCGGGACCGGCCGTGGTTGCGCATGCTGGGCGGCGCGGCGGGCGGGCTGGTCGTCGGCGGGATCGTGAAGCTGCTTGGGCTGGATGCTTTCAACCTGCTGTTCGGCCAGTCGCCGGGCGACATTACCGGCGGCATCGAAGGCGCGGCGCTGGGCGGCGCGGTGGGTCTTGGCGCGTGGCTGGCGAGCCGGGGGGCGAAAGCGCGGTCGCTGCGCCACGCGGCCGGAATCGCCGCGCTGACCGGCGCGGCGGCCGGGGTACTCATCACGCTGGCCGGCGGCAGGCTGATGGCGGGCAGCCTCGACCTGCTGTCGCGGCAATTTCCCGATTCGCGGCTGCGGCTCGACCAGATCGGCGCGATCTTCGGCGAAAGCGGCTTCGGGCGCGTCAGCGAAGTCGTGACGGGCGGACTGGAAGGCGCATTGTTCGCCGGATGCATCGTCGGCGCCATGCTGATCGCGCGGCGCGATCTGGAGCGCTAGTCCTCGTCGTCCTGCGGCTCGGGCCGCGCCTTGAACCCCTGTGCCACCACGAACCATTCGACCGAGCCCTTGCGGCTGGCCGGGGGCTTGGCATGCTTCACCGTCGCGAAATTGCGCTTCATCTGCGCGACCAGCGCCGAATCGGTGCCGCCGGCGAACACCTTGCACACGAACGCGCCGCCCGGCTCGAGCACCTGCACCGCGAAATCCAGCGCGGTCTCCACCAGCCCCAGCGTGCGCAGCGCATCGGTCTGCGGATGGCCGACGGTGTTCGCCGCCATGTCCGACAGCACCAGATCGGGCCGCCCCCCGAGTTCCTCGATCAGCCGGTCGGGCGCTTCGTCGGCCATGAAATCCATCTGCAGGATCGTCACGCCGTCGATCGGATCGACCGGCAGCAGATCGATACCCACGACCTTCGCCTTGGGAATCACGCGCCGCACGACCTGGCTCCAGCCGCCCGGCGCGATGCCGAGGTCGATCACGCGCTTCGAGCCCTTGAGAAAGCCGAATCGCTCGTCCAACTCGGTCAGCTTGTACGCCGCGCGGCTGCGATAGCCCTCGGCCTTGGCCTTCTTGACGTAGGGATCGTTGAGCTGGCGTTCGAGCCAGCGCGTCGACTGGGTCGTGCGGCCGCGCGCGGTCTTGACCCGCGTATGCCCTCTAGCGCCGCCCCTGCTCATGCCACTCTTCCATTCATCAATCGCCGCAAGATGCCCTCGCGGATGCCGCGATCGGCGATGCCCAGCCGTTCGGCCGGCCACAAGTCCAATATCGTTTCGAGGATCGCGCAGCCCGCCACGACCAGATCGGCGCGCTCGCTGCCGATGCACGGCACCTGGCTACGCTCGGCAAGGCTGAGATGCGCCAGCCGCTGGCTGACCCCGCGCATCGCCACCGAGGGGACGATCAGTCCGTCCACGACCGAACGGTCATAGCTCGCCAGCCCGAGATGCACGCTGGCCAGCGTCGTCACCGTGCCGCTGGTGCCCAGCAGGCGCCGCGTTCCCGGCGGCGGATCGAGCCGGGCGACGAACGGCGCGAACGCCTGCGCCACTTCGGCGCGCATCCGTGCATAGGCGGCGGCGCGGCCGTCCGGCCCCTCGCCATGCCCGACCGCTTCGGTGAGCGAGACCACGCCCCAGGGCGCGCTGTGCCAGTCGAGAATGCGCGGCGTCGGTTCGGTCGAATCGAGCAGCACCAGCTCGGTCGAGCCCCCGCCAATGTCGAACACCAAAGCCGGGCCATCGCCGGGTTCGAGCAGCGCGTGACAGCCCAGCACCGCCAGCCGCGCCTCTTCCTCGGCGGTGATGATATCGAGCGCGATGCCGGTTTCGCGATAGGCGCGCTCGATGAACTCCTGCCCGTTCGTGGCGCGGCGGCAGGCTTCGGTCGCGACCGAGCGGGCGAGCGCGACGCGGCGGCGCTTCAACTTGTCGGCGCAGATGCGCAGCGCGGCGATGGTCCGGTCGATCGCCGCGTCCGACAAGCGGCCGGTGGTGGCCAGCCCCTCGCCCAGACGGACGATGCGCGAAAAGGCATCGACGACCGCGAACCCGCCGCCCTGCGGCCGGGCGATCAGCAGCCGGCAATTGTTGGTGCCGAGATCGAGCGCGGCAAAATGGCGCGGCTCGGGCCAGCGTGGCCGGCCTGCCCGCTCGGCGGCGGGCGGGGTTCCCGTCTGGACAGGCTTCGGCGCCGGTCCGTGGGGCATTCTGGCAGCGCCATCGCCCATCGTGTCACTCTCTTATGTTCTTTCCGTCTCGGCGCCTGCGCGCCGTCCGGTGCTTGGGAGCGAGGCTAGCGCAGCCTGCCGCACGGAGCAACCGGCGGGATGTTCGGACGGTGTTGACACGAATCGCAGCGCCGCTTATCTGCGCCGCCCTGCGTTGCCCGATCCTCTAATGGTAAGAGAGCGGACTCTGACTCCGTCAATCAAGGTTCGAGTCCTTGTCGGGCATCCACTTCCCTCGATCCTCCATTCCCGCCGAAACGGCATAGATCGTAGTGGATCGCGACTCGCTCACCGATAAGATGTTGCGATGGAAGATTCCGCCCGGAGAGAATTGGCAGGCGCGGAAAATCCGGATCCGGAAGGCCGCTCGCGCGGTTCCGGGCCATTGCTCGGCATAGCGATCGTCATCCCCATCAGCCTCGCGCTGTGGGCCGGGATCGTCTGGCTGTTCTTCTGACCCTATTTCGCTTCGGCGATCAGCTCGCGCGCGGTCTTGCCGGTCCAGTCCATGCCGCCCAGCATCCGCCAGACTTCCTTGCCGTTCGAATCGTAGAGAATCGTCGTCGGCAGGTTGACTGCCATGCTCAGGCTGAACGCGGCATCAGTATCCAGATAGGGCTGGAGCTTTTTGAAGTTCGCCTTCTGGAAGAAAGGCGTGACCTTGGCCGCGCCATCCAGATCCTGGCTGAGCACCACCACCTGCGCCGTGTCGCCCAGCGACACAGCCAGCGCGTCGAGCGTCGGCATTTCCTTGACGCAGGGCACGCACCAGGTCGCCCACAGGTTGAGCAGCACCGGCTTGCCCCGGAAATCGGCAAGGCTGCCTTTCGCCCCGCCCGGCGTTTCGAACGGGATCGTCGGCGCCGATTCGCCCTTGTGGCTGCGATCGAGCGTGCCGATCACTTCCGCTTCGACGGTCTCGTTCGCCGCCGCATCGTTGGACGCGGGGGCGGCGATAGTTTCGTTTGCTTGGCTTCCGGCGTCCGATTGCCTATCGCAACCGCCGATTCCCAGAGCCGCCAGCAGGAGAAGCGCGATTACCGGGCGCAAGGACAGCTCCAATACGATGTGGGGAGGACGCTTCGCTGAAGGTCCTTCCGCGGTGATGCGCGAGATAAACGCCTCGATCCCCTTCGACAAGCGGCTGTGGCGGCAGGACCTGCGCGGAAGCCAGGCGCATGTCGCAATGCTGGGCAAGCAGGGCATTATCCCGGCGGACGACGCCGCGGCGATCTCGGCCGGCCTTGCCGACGTGGCGGCGGAGTTCGAAGCGAACGGCGTTCCCGTCGATCTCGCGCTCGAAGACATCCACATGCTCTCCGAGAGCAAGCTCGCGGCCGGCATCGGGCCGACTGCCGGACGCCTCCACACCGCGCGTTCGCGCAACGATCAGGTCGCGACCGATTTCCGCCTGTGGGTGCGCGACGCGATCGACGAAGCCGATTCGGCACTGGGGGCGCTGGTCGATGCGCTGCTGGTGCGGGCCGAGGAACATGCCGACAGCGTGATGCCGGGCTTCACGCACCTGCAGGTCGCGCAGCCGGTGACGCTGGGCCATCACCTGATGGCCTATGTCGAGATGTTCTCGCGCGACCGCAGCCGCCTGAAGGATGCCCGCGCACGGATGAACCTGTCACCGCTGGGCAGCGCGGCCCTGGCCGGCACGGGCTTCCCGATCGATCGCGAAGCGACGGCCGCGGCCCTTGGGTTCGACGGTCCGACACGCAATTCGCTCGATTCGGTCTCCGACCGCGACTTCGCGATCGAGTATCTGACCAGCGCGACCCAGTGCAGCCTGCACCTCAGCCGTCTGGCGGAAGAGTTCGTGATCTGGGCCAGCCAGCCCTTCGGCTTCGTCTCGCTCAGCGACCAATGGTCGACCGGCAGCTCGATCATGCCGCAGAAGCGCAATCCCGACGCCGCCGAGCTGGTGCGCGGGCATTCGGGCCGCATCACTGGCAGCCTCGTCAGCCTGATGATCACGATGAAGGGCCTGCCGCTCGCCTATTCGAAGGACATGCAGGACGACAAGCCGCCGGTGTTCGAGGCGCACGACCTGCTGGGGCTCAGCATCGCCGCGATGACCGGCATGATCGACAGCGCGACCTTCCGGCTGGAACGGATGCGCGCCGCGGCCGAAGCAGGCTTCTCGACCGCGACCGATCTGGCCGATTGGCTGGTGCGCGAGGGCGGCATTCCGTTCCGCGAGGCGCATCACATTACCGGCCGCGCGGTGGCGAAGGCAGAGTCGCAGGGCATACGCCTCGATCAACTCGATATTGGCGCGCTCAAGGAAATCGACGACAGGATCGATGACCGGGTGTACGGCGTTCTGAGCGTGGATGCGTCGGTCGCAAGCCGGACCAGCTTCGGCGGTACGGCTCCGGCGCAGGTGCGTCAGGCGATCGCGGCGGCACGAGCGCTGCGCGAGGAGGAAGGGCGATGAAGCGGATCGTGGTGCTGGGCCTGATGGCAGTCGCGTCGGCTGCCCTTGCCGGCTGCGGTGCGCGCGAGGCGCTGATCCCGCCTTCGGGCAAAGCGCTGCCGGTCAAACCTTACGCCGCGAAAGAGGAGCCCAAAGCGGCCGACCTCCTCGCGGCGCCGCCCCAGACCCGCCCCGCGCGCAGCGACGACCTGATCGAAAGCTCCCAGGAACGCCGCAGCGACGATTACGACCTGCCTCCTCCGAACTGAGTTTCATGTGACCGAATTTGCTCTGATTGACGGCGAACTTCACGCCGAAGCCACCCCGCTCGCCCGCATCGCCGCCGAAGTCGGCACGCCGGTCTATGTCTATTCGGCCGAAGCCTTCCGAAAGCGCGCGTGCGACTTCCGCAAGGGCGTGGAGCAGGCGGGCCGCGTCCACCTCGCCTTCGCGATCAAGGCCAATCCCAATCTCGCGGTGCTGCGCCTGCTGGCCAATGAAGGCTATGGCGCCGATGTGGTGTCGGGCGGCGAGATGGCGCGCGCGCTGGCCGCGGGCATGGCGGCGAAGGACATCGTCTTCTCGGGCGTCGGCAAGACCCGCGCCGAGCTGGCGGCGGGCCTTGATGCCGGGATCGGCCAGTTCAACCTCGAGCTGGAAGAAGAAGGCGTCGTCCTTGCCGAGATCGCTCGCGCCAAGGGCATGATCGCGCCTGCGACGCTGCGGGTGAACCCCGATGTCGACGCGGGCACGCACGAGAAGATCTCGACCGGCAAGGCCGAGAACAAGTTCGGCCTGCCGATCGATCAGGCCCCCGACATTTTCGACCGGTTGGGCAAGCTGCAAGGCTTGAACCTGCGCGGCGTGGCGATCCATATCGGCAGCCAGCTCACCAGCCTCGATCCGCTGGAAAAGGCGTTCGCGCGCATCGGGGAACTCGTCGCCGAACTGCGCGCGCGCGGCCACCAGATCACCCATGTCGATCTCGGCGGCGGTCTTGGCGTGCGCTACAAGGATGGCGACGTGCCGCCGACGATGGACGCCTATGGCGCGATGGTCGCCCGGGTGACCAAGGACTGGAACGTCGAGCTGATGTTCGAGCCCGGCCGCGTGCTCTCGGCCAATGCCGGGGTGCTCGTCACCGACGTGCTGTGGGTGAAGCCCGGCGTGACCAATCCCTGGGTGGTGGTCGATGCGGCGATGAACGACCTGGCTCGCGTCGCGCTGTACGATGCGCATCACGACATTTCGGCGGTGAAGCCGAGCGGCGAGACCTTCGTCGCCAATGTCTGCGGCCCGGTGTGCGAATCGAGTGATGTGTTCGCCAAGAATCGCGAGATCGACCTGGTGAAGAGCGGCGACCTGATCGTCCTCCACTCCGCCGGCGCCTATGGCGCGACGATGGCCAGCACCTACAACAGCCGCGCGCTGGTGCCCGAAGTGCTCGTCTCGGGCGACAAATATGCGGTGGTCGCACCGCGCATCTCGGCCGAATCGATCATGGATCAGGAACCGATCCCCGACTGGCTCGCGGACTGACCGATGAGCCTCGCCGCCCTGCCGCTGTTCGTGAAGCTGGCCGGGCGGCCGGTGATCCTGATCGGCAGCGGCGAAGCGGCCGAAGCCAAGCGCCGCCTGCTCGAACGCGCCGGCGCGCGCATCGTCGATCGCGGCGCGGCGCTGGCGATCGTCGCCCTGCCCGAGCCCGAGGAAACCGTCGCGCGGCTGCGGGCCGAGGGCGTGCTGGTCAACACCGTCGACCGGCCCGAACTGTGCGACTTCACCCTGCCCGCGATCATCGATCGCGATCCGGTGCTGATCGCGATCGGCACTGGCGGCGCATCGGCGGGGCTGGCGGCGGCGCTGCGCCAGCGGTTCGAGGCGATGCTGCCGGTGAAGCTCGGCAAGCTCGCCTGGGCGCTCAATACCGCGCGTGGCGCCATCCGCCAGCGCTGGCCCGACATTGCCGACCGGCGGCGCGCGATCGGCGCGGTGCTGGCCGAGGGCGGGCTGCTCGATCCGCTGAACGAGCATGATGGCGAAGCCGTCGCCATCTGGCTGGCCGCGCCCGAAGCGAAGCGCGGCGACGAACTGCTCCGCTTCACCCTGACCTCGCCGGATCCCGACGATCTGACCCTGCGGCAGGCGCGCGCGCTTGCCGCGGCTGATCGCATCTATCATCGTAGCGGCGTGCCGACCCAGATCCTCAACCGTGCCCGCGCCGACGCCGCCCGAATCGCCTGCGACACGCCGCCCGCCGCTCCCGGCCCCGGCCTGTCGGTCGATCTGGAGATGGCGCCATGAGCGGCTTCGCCTGGGTCGTCCGCGACGGAAAGGCCGAACCGGTCGGGATCAAGCAGGCGATCGGGCGGCCCGGCAGCCTCGTCTGGGTCCACCTGACCACCACCGACGAACACGCCAAGACCTGGCTGGGCGGCGAGGCTGGCCTGTCGCCCTATGTCACCGAAGCGCTGACCGCCGCCGAGACGCGGCCGCGCTGCGATCCGGTGGAGGATGGCGCGGTGATCAACCTTCGCGGGCTTTCGACCGAGGAGATGACCGCGTCCGACCCGCTCGCCTCGATCCGGATGTATGCGCTGGGCGGCTGCGTCTTCTCGGTCACCCGCAAGCCGTTCAGCGCGCTCGATCCGGTGCAGAAGCGCGTCGAGGCCGGGCAGATCCTCGATCCGGGCGACCTGATCGCCGCGTTGGCACAGGAGATCACCGAGGAACTCGATCCGGTCGTCGCCGAGCTGGGCGATTCGCTCGACGACTGCGAGGCGCAGATCGCGGCGCATCATGCGTTCGAGCTGCGCCGCAAGGTGAACCTCACCCGGAGCACCGCGATCGGCTATCGCCGCTTCCTCTATCCCCAGCGGATCGCGCTGGAGAAGCTGGCGGCGCTGCCCGGCGACTGGCTGCGCGACGACGATCGGCTGCACCTCAATTCCGCCGCCGACCGCGCCGCGCGCATGGCCGAGGAACTGGAGAGCATCCGCGAGCGATCGGCGCTGATCCACGAGACGCTGACCGATCTGCGCGCCGAGCTGATCGACCAGCGGTCCCTGATCATCGCGGTGGCGGCGATGGTGTTCCTGCCGCTGACCTTCATCACCGGGCTGCTCGGCATGAACGTCGCGGGCATCCCCTTCGCCCATGCGCCCTGGGCCTTCTGGGGCGTGTTCTGGCTGTGCGTCGCGATTGCGGTGTCGATCACCGGCTATTTCCTCCAGCGCCACTGGTTTCCGAAATAAGCTGAGCCTAAAGCTGAGCCCATGTGGCAGCTTTACCAGTTCCCCCTCTGCCCCTTCTCCCGCAAGGTTCGCCTGCTGCTGAGCGAGAAGGGCGTCGGTTACGAGCCCGTGCGCGAATCGCCGTGGGAACGGCGCGACGAGTTTCTCGATCTGAACCCGACGGGCCAGGTGCCGGTGATGGTCGACAGCGAACGCGGCGTGACGCTGATCGATTCGACCGTGATCAGCGAGTTCTTCGAAGAGACGGTGACCAAGTCGCCGATGCTCAACGGCACCGCGCCGGACCGCGCCGAAATCCGCCGGCTGGTGATCTGGTTCGACACGTACTTCTATCGCGACATCACTGCGCCTTTGCTGCAGGAGCGGATGCTCAAGCGGATCGTGTACAAGCAGGCGCCCGACGGCACCGCGCTGCGCACCGCGATGAAGGCCGCGGTCGAGTATCTCGATTATATCGACTATCTGCTCGACCACCGGACCTGGCTGGCCGGGCCGATGATGAGCCTCGCCGACCTTGCCGCGGCGGCGCAGATTTCGGTCGCCGACTATCTGGGCGGAATCGACTGGAAGAGCCACGAGCAGGCCAAGCGCTGGTATGTCGGCATGAAGAGCCGGCCGAGCTTCCGGATGCTGCTGACCGAGCGGATGGACGGGATCGCCCCGCCCGCCGATTACGAGAAGCTGGACCTCTGATCCGATGCTCGAGCACGTCCCGCACTGGCTTGGGGCGGCGCTGAAAGGGCTGCGCGCGGGGCAGCACAAGCTGGCCATCGTCCAGCCCGAACTGGGCAGCTTCGAATCGCTGCACCTCGCCAGCATGGCCTTCGGCAATGGCGACCGGCTGCCCGAACGCTTCACCGCCGATGGCGAAGGCGTCTCCCCGCCCTTGTTCTGGACGCAGGTTCCCGAGGGGACCGAGCGGCTGGTGCTGATCGTGGAAGATCCCGACGCGATGACGCCCGCGCCGACGGTGCATGCCGTGGTGTGGGGCCTGCCGATCGAAGGCGAGCTGAAGGAAGGCGCGATCCGCGCCGATGGCGATGGCGGCGCGGATGGCAGCGATGTGGGCCGCCACAGCTTCTTCGGCGAAGGCTGGCTCGCCCCCGATCCGCCGACCGGGCATGGCGTGCATCACTACGCCTTCCAGCTGTTCGCGCTGGGCCCCGGACCCGATGTCAGCGGCACGCCGGGAAAGAATGCGATCCTGAAGGCGATGGCCGGACGCGTGATCGCTGCGGGACTGCTGACCGGAACCTATTCGCGCGGCGAGGAAGCGCCGACCGGGCTGGTGGGGGCTGCCGTGCCCGCCTGACCGCCGGACCGGAATATGGCGTTTGAGACAGGCGCCTGGTGTGGCGCTGGTTGACACGGTTGACACCTGGATCGGGAAAAGCCGGTTTCCGGCAAAAGCAGGATTTTTCGGATCCGTTCAAAGAGCGGCGGGCTTTCCCGGCCCGTGCGAGCGAAGCAGGCGAAATCCAACATTGCAAGGCCGGGGTGACGGTTCGGGTGAGCTTCACCCGTTCACCACCGTCCCGCCATTGGGGTGGAGCACTTGCCCGCTCATATAGCTGGCGTCGTCGCAGGCGAGGAACAGGAAGCTGGGGGCGACTTCGTTGGGCTGGCCGGGGCGGCCCATCGGGGTGTTTTCGCCGAACGTCTCGAGCTTTTCGGGCGACGCGCCGCCGCAGGGATTGAGCGGAGTCCAGATCGGGCCGGGCGCGACGGCGTTTACGCGGATGCCTTCGCCAACCAGATTTTCCGAGAGGCTGCGGGTGAAGGCGACGATCGCGCCCTTGGTCGAACTATAGTCGAGCAGCTCCTTCGATCCCTGATAGGCGGTGATCGAGGTGCAGTTGACGATCGCCGCGCCGGATTTGAGGTGCGGGCGCGCGGCCTGCGTCAGATAGAACATGCCGAAGATGTTGGTCTGGAAGGTGCGGACCAATTGCTCCTCGTGATGTCGGTGATGTCCTTGTCGGGATGCTGCTCGCCGGCATTGTTCACGAGGATGTCGATCTGTCCGAATTCGGACAGTAACTGTTCGATTGCGCGGTCGCACATCTTCTTCGAACCCACATCGGCCTTGATCAGCAGCGCGCGGCGGCCCTCGGCTTCGACGATGCGCTTGGTTTCCTCGGCGTCGGCGTCTTCGAGCAGATAGAGGATGCCGATATCGGCGCCTTCGCGGGCATAGAGCGCGGCGACGGCGCGGCCGATGCCGCTGTCGGCGCCGGTGACCAGCGCGACCTTGCCCTTGAGGCGGCCGGAACCGGGATAGCGCGGTTCATATTCGGGCTGGGGGTCCAGGGTGCGCTCCTCTCCCGGCAGCGCGTCCTCGTGGATCATTTCGGCGGTGTCGACCATGACCAAGCTCCTGAATTTGCTTGGCCAGTCAACCGCTGCGGACCTTCCGGGGTTCCGCTAAACCGGGCGGCTTCTCACCGCACTTCATTCCTGGCGGCGGCTCTCGCCGCGCATTCCGGCCTGGGGCGCCGCCCCAGGGCGACGGTTCAAGCGATCAGGCTCGAACCGTGCGCGCTGGTGACGACGATGAGGAAGGCGGTCATCGCGAAGGACGTGATGCCGAAGGCAATCTGGCGTGCCATGTCTTTGTCTCCTGTCTTCTGTTCGGGCTGCATCAGGCGATCGGCAGAACGGGGGTCGAAGCGATCACGAGGATGGTGGTGAAGAGAAGCGCACCGAAGACGGCGACGGTCTGCTGAAGCGTGTTGGTGACGGTCATTGTAATTACTCCCTGGTCTGTTCGGTCTGGCCGGACCATCCGGCTGCCGATGCCAGACTGGATTGCAGGGAGCGTGCCAGTTTCTCTAAGTTATTGAAAAACAACAAACCGTGCCTAAGGGCAAATACGGAGACCGGAAATATTGGGAAGTTGCGCAGTGAATTTCACCACTATCCGGCGAATTATCCTACGCGAACGCAGTTTCTTCCGGATTCCTTCGCCGCATAGAGCAGGCGATCGGCGCGCTGGAACACGGTCGAGCACATTTCGCCCCCGCGCGAGGGCGAAATCCCGGCCGAGAAGGTGACCGCGCCGAGCGGCGCGTCGCTTTCGCGCAGCCGGTAATTCTTGGCCGACACGGTGGCGCGCGCGGTATCGAGGGTGGCCTTGGCGGTTTCGAGATCGACGCCGACAAAGAGCACCGCAAATTCCTCGCCGCCATAGCGGGCGACCATATGTTCGCCGCAGGTCTTGGTGAGCGATTCGGCGATCGCCTTGAGCACGCGATCGCCCACGGCATGGCCGAAGCGGTCGTTGACCGACTTGAAGTGATCGACGTCGCACACCGCGAGGCAGACCGGCTGATCGGCATCCGAATGCGCGGCGAAGGCTTCCTCGAACGCGCGGCGATTGGGCAGATCGGTCAGCGGATCGCGACGGGCATTGTCGCGCGCCTCCTCCAGCTTGGTGCGCAGTTCGCTGGCTTCGTTGGTTACGCTTTCCAGCCGGCTTTCGGCGGTGCGGACGCGTTCGAGCATCTCGGCGGTGATCCGCGCGACTTCGCCCAGCGCCACGGCATTGTCGCCGGCCGAGCGGGTGATCGCTTCGGCGCTGGCGGCGAGATCGCGGCCGAAGCCTTCGGTCTCGGCGCGCATGGCGTGGACCATGTCCTCGAACCCTTCGACCTGCATCTGCGTCTGGGCGACGAGGCCGTCGGCCTTTTCCTTGGCGGCGGCAACACCGGAGACAGGCTTCATCTCGCAGCCGAGCGTCTCGATGTCGCGCTGGGTAAGACGCACGCCGCCATCGGTTAGCGATGCCACCGCCCGCGCGAGCGCGCCGTTCGGATCGCTCAGCAGATGATAGGCGAACGCGAAGTTGGCCGGGTCGATCTCGAGCCGCTGATCGATCAGGAAATTTCCGATTCGGTCGTACAAGCGCCGGGGGGTTTCACCCTCGCCAACAGCCCGAACGGCCCTAACAGCGGCCATAGCCTCAACAACCCCCAGAGCAGCAGCGCAAGAGGACGCCGCATCCATATCCGCCGGAAGGGTTAAGGCCGAACTGCTAATATCCGGTTTGTACGGGATTCACCTTCAGTAAAGAGAAGGTTCACCGCCGCGTGAGGATCAGCGCCGGGCCGGGCCCTTCTTGTAATCGCGCACTGCCTGCAGGGTCATCTGTATGTGATCGTTGGGATTCATGTCGGTATGCGCGAGCAGGATCTTGCCGTTGGGCGCGATGACGTAGCTGGTCCGGCTGGTCCAGCCCGCAGTACGCCCCCCGGCATTTGGCAGCGCAACATCATACCCTTTCACGATCGCCGCATCGGCCACCGCGACGGGAAACTGGCCCGCGCAATGTTCGCTGGAAAAGGCCACCAGCTTGTCGACATTGCCCGCGGTCATGCCGATCACCGTGGCGCCGGCTGCCTTGAAATCGGGAATCGCCTTCGCGAAGGCCTGCGCCTCGATATTGCAGCCGCCGGTGAATGCTGCGGGGAAGAAATAGAGCACGACCGGCCCCTTCTTCAGCGCGTTGCTGAGCTTCACCTGAAACGGCTTGCCGGCCATCGCGCCGTTGGCGGTGAAATCGGGCGCTTTCACGCCGGGCGCGAGCGCGGCCGAAGCGGGCAGGGAAAGCGTCAGGGCAATCGCAGCGAAGGCATAGGGGCGCATCATGTCTCTCCCGATATGTTTGTCCGAGTTTTAGGCGGGCGGCGCTGCGAAGTCTAACGGAAGCGTCAGCGAGAGAAGCCTAACGCGTGAGGGCGATGCCGATCCGGGCATGGGTGTCGCGCACGTCGATATCGTCGAGCGTCTCCGCCCAGCCGGTAAAGGCCTGGCCGAAGAGATAGATGCCCAGCCCCCCGCCGGTGATCCGGCCGATCGGATAGCTGGCGAAGAGCTCGCCCGAATAGCGGCCGGTCTCGAAGCTGCCGCGCGCGGTGGCGGAGAGCTTGAGCCCGTCCTGCTGCCGGATCGCGGCAGTGATCGCGCTGTTGCCCCAGGTGCGGCGCACATTGCGCCCCCACGGGCCTTCGTTGCCGACATAGATCCAGCCCATCGGCGCGACGTCGAGCCGCCAGTCGTTGCCCAGATCGAAGCTGTGCTGCGCGCGGACGAACAGGCGGTTGACGTCGATCGAGCCGGGCAGGCCGCGCCCGTTGCTGTCGTGGCGATAGCCGAGCGCGAAGACGGTGTCCTCGCCGACGGGCACATCGGCATAGACTTCGGGGCTGTAGATGGTCGAACGGAACGGACCCGACGGCTTGTCGAGCGCCCAGAACATCGTCTGGGTATAGGCGAAGCGCAGATTGCCGAGCTTGAGCGGCGCGTCTTCGGCGAACGGGCGGAAGGCGAAGCTGACCTGCAGCTTGGCGCCCGAATCGTTGAGGCCGGCGGCGGCATAGATCGGCTCGTGCGGCGCGAACCGGTCGAGAAAGGCCGAGGAGGAGACGGTCGAGCTGCTGACCGCGACTTCGCCCGGGCCGGGCATGTCGGCGGGCGGATGCGCGGCGTTGGGTGGAATCGCCACGCCGGCGAGGCCGACCGGGACGTAGCGCGCCTTGACGAAGCCGCCCGGCGCGACGCTGCGCTTCGGCGCGGGCATACGCTGGAGGATCAGGCGCGTGCCGTCGGTGGCGGTCAGCTCGATTTCGCGCGGACCCTCCGCCTCAAGCGGTTCGGCGCCTTCGTTGATCAGGAAGACCTCGACCCCGTTCAGCGCCTCTCGCTCGTCGGCGACCTGCTCGGGCACCGCGCGCAGCTGTGCGGCGGCAGGCGTTGCGGCGAGAAGGGCGGCGGCGAGGATCAGCGGGCGCATTGAGCGGGGCTTGGCAGCGGTTCATGACGTTTGCGAGTCAATTTGTTGGTTTCGGCAGAGCTGAAACAGGCGGTGCCAGCCCGCTCCCCCACCCGGCCACCCGACGGAAGTTCACTCCATGGGTGGCCGGGTGGGAGAGGGGGCGGAGCGGCCCCCGGTTCCGGCGATGCGAAGCATCGTTGGAATGGCTGCGGAGGGTGGCACCGCGCCAAACAACTGGCTAGGGCCAGCCCATGCCCGTCTCCCAGACCGATATCGACCTTGCCGAACGCCTCGCCGATGCGGCGGGCGCGGCGATCCGTCCCCGTTTCCGCGCCGATTATGGGCTGGAGACCAAGGGCGACCAGTCGCCGGTGACGCTGGCCGATCGCGAGGCCGAGGACGCGATGCGGCGGCTGATCGTTGCCGAGCGGCCGATGGACGGGATCATCGGCGAGGAATTCGGCGTCCGCGAAGGCAGCAGCGGGCGGCAATGGGTGCTCGATCCGATCGACGGCACCCGCGCTTTCATCGCCGGGCGGCCGATCTTCGGCACGCTGATCGCGCTGATCGAGGATGGCTGGCCGGTGCTGGGGATCATCGATCAGCCGATCCTGAAGGAACGCTGGGTCGGCGTGGTCGGGCAGCAGACCCTGTTCAACGGCGCGCCTGCGACCACGAAACGGTGCCGCGAGCTGGGCGATGCGCTGCTCGGCACGACTTCCCCTGCCCTGTTCGAAGACGATCAGCTCCACGCGTTCGAGCATCTCGACGCACAGGTGCGCAGCACGGTGCTGGGCGGCGATTGCTATAATTACGGCGCGGTGGCGAGCGGCTGGCTCGACATCGTGGTCGAGGCCGGGCTGAAGCTGCACGACTTCGCCGCGCTGGTGCCGGTGGTCGAAGGAGCCGGCGGACGGATGTGCGACTGGTCGGGCGATCCGCTCCACGCCGGGAGCAACGGCGAAGTGATCGCGGCTGGCGATCCGGCGCGGGTGGAGGAAATCCTCGAAGCAATGGCGTGCCGGGGGCATTGATCGCGGTCCGGCCGGGCTATGCGCTGGCCACGCTGGCGCTGTTCGCGGTCGAAATCTGCATTGCGCTGTTCGTGCGGGACGCGTTCGTGCGGCCCTATGGCGGGGACGTGCTGGCGGTGATCCTGGTCTATTGCGGATTGCGGGCAGTGACGGTGCTGCGCGTGGGTCCGGCGGTGGCGATTGCGTTCGGGATCGCGGTGCTGGTCGAACTGGGGCAGTTGATCGGGCTGCTCGATCTGCTGGGACTGCGAGGCAATGGCGTGGGGCGCGTGGTGCTGGGCGGATCGTTCGAATGGCAGGATTTCGCCGCCTATGGCGCGGGCGCGGCCATCGTCCTGATCGTCGAGCGGATGCGCCGCGCCTAGAAGATCCCGAGGAACTTCTTGCGCTGTTCGCGGCGCTCGCCCTTCGATTGCTTGCCGCTTTCCGACTTGGCGGTGGTGCCCTTCCCCACATCGTCGCGCGGGCGGCCCTTGGTGTCGCGCTGGCGGTGGGCCGAGGCGCCGGCGAGGACCGGGCCGCAATCGGCCGCCTTCGCATCGCCGACATCGACGAACGAGATGATCGCCCCGATCGGGCTGACCAAGGCGCCGATGCCGAGGCCGATCCCGGCACGCGCCACCAGTTCGCCGCTGATCGGGTTGATCCTGGGCGCAGCGAACCAGCCGCCGATGCCCACCGGCGACTGGCCCGAGAACAGACTGAACTTCTTCGAATCGGCTTCGATCGCGAGATCGAGCGACTCGTTCTTGAAACTGAATCCGCCGCGCCCGGCGACGACATTGCCGGCGGTGTCGATCAGGATCGGATCCGCCGCGCCGATGCCGTTGCGCACGGTGAAGGCGATCAGGCCGCAATTGATCTGTACCGGCTCCTTCAGCTTCTTCTCGAACATCTTCTGGATGAAGACGCCGATATCGAGCTCGGAAAGCTGGACGTTGCGGGTCCAGAGCGACCCCTTGGGAATGATGAAGGCGATGCGGCCGTTCGCGGTGCTGAGCGAATCATGCACGGTGTCGCCAGTGCCCTTGAGTTGCGCGCGCGCCTTGATCGTGCCGCTGGTGCCCGCTTCGGCCACGCCGAACCCCGCGAGCAGCGTTCCCATCGGCGTCGGTGACAAGCGGATGTCGTAATCGGTCAGGACGCGCGGATCGCGGGCGTTGATGACGATGTCCGAACTGATCCGGCCGCGCGACAGCGCGAAGTTGAGCGGACTGAGCGTCAGCAACCGGTCGTCCAGCGCCAGCCCGAGCGTGATATCCGAGATCGACGGCAGACCCGGGGCGCGCACCGCGCGGACGTGCCAGTCGACCCTGGCATCGAAATTCTTCAGCGCTTCGGCGCGCAGCGGCGCATCGGGCAGGACGCGCGGCGCGCCGTTGACGGTGGTGATCGCGCCCTGCGCCGCCAGCCGGTTCGGATTGTAGCCGATGAACGGTCCGGCATCGACGATGTCGAGCACGCGCGTGTCGAGCGCGGCGGTGATCATCAGCCGGGGCTGCCTGTTCTCTATCGTGAACTTGCCCGACAAGTCGCTCGCGCCGAACCGGCCCTTCATGCCCGTAAAGCGCCATTCGGGGCCGCGCTTGGTGAGCGCCGAGCGCATCCGGTAGCTGCGCGTATCGGGCACCGCGACGCCGAGGACCGAAAACAGATCGGCGAGATTGCCGCCGCGCACGTCGACATGGAGGTTCGCGCCTTCGATCTCGGTCGCGCCGGGCAAGGTGCCGGTGACGTCGGCGACGGTGTTGGCGCCGCGGATATGGAGTTCGAGCTTGTTTTCGCCGCCGCCCGCCGTCGCATTCGGCGTCAACAGCCCACCGCTGACAGTGAAGCGCGTGCCGCGCGCGAGGCCGCGCCCCTCGAAACGGATCGCGGTGGAGAATTTGCTTTGGCTTGCCTCGACCGGCTCGAGCCCGATCGCCGCCATCAGCGCCATTGCCGGATCGCTGTAGCGAATCTCGGTGCCCGCCGCGCGCGCGGCACGGATCAACGGCAGATCGAGCGGCTCACCCTTCTTGTCCGGGTTGCCCAGCGTCCAGGTGTTACGCCGGTGCTTCTCGTCCCACGCCAGATCGAGATGCGCGCCATCGAGCGAGAGCCAGTTGATCCGACGGTTGCCGGTGATCAGCGACCAGGTGGAGATGACCGAATCGACCTTCCTGGCTTCGAAGAACCGGCCCTTGGCCCATGCCGGATTGGTGACGCTGATGTCTTCGGCGAGGAATTTGACGTTGAACGGCGCGAAATAGAGCTGGAAATCGCCGCCGACCTTCACCTGACGCTCGGTCTGAGAGCTGACGATGCGTTCGAACGGCCCTTTGAGGAATCGCCCCTTGGTCACGAAGAGAATCGCCCATGCGAGGACGATCAGGCCGATCAGCGATGCGACGACCGAAATCGTGGCGGCCAACGGCTTGCCCAGCGCTCGCACCGGGTGCGCGGGGGCGGTTTCTTCTGCCATCGGGGTCTAAAGCGCGGTAACCACGCGAAGTTCCCCGCGACTCAGGTTGCAAAGCCCCGGCGCTTCGTCTAAGCGCCCGCCTTTCCTCGGACATCTGGGATCGCCCGGCCATCAAGGGCTGCCGCGGCAATCTGTCTGTTCGAGCTATAAAGGAGACCAAAATGCCCAAGCTCAAGACGAAGAGCGGCGTGAAGAAGCGCTTCAAGTTCACCGCCACTGGCAAGGTGAAGCATGGAGTCGCCGGCAAGCGCCACCGCCTGATTTCGCACAACGCGAAGTATATCCGCCAGAATCGCGGCACGTCTGTGCTCGCCGATGCCGATGTTGCCCACGTGCGCCAGTGGGCGCCGTACGGCCTGAAGTAAGGAGGGCCAGGACACATGGCACGCGTCAAACGGGGTGTTACCACCCGCGCAAAGCACAAGAACATCCTCGAACAGGCGAAGGGCTATCGCGGCCGTCGCAAGAACACGATCCGCGTCGCGCGGCAGGCCGTCGAAAAGGCCGGCCAGTACGCGTATCGCGACCGCAAGGTTAAGAAGCGGACCTTCCGTGGTCTCTGGATCCAGCGCATCAACGCCGGCGTTCGCGCCGAAGGCCTGACCTATTCGCAGTTCATGCACGGGCTGAAGCTCGCCGGCATCGAACTGGACCGGAAGGTCCTGGCCGACATCGCCATGAACGAAAGCGAGGCGTTTACCGCCATCATCGCTCAGGCGAAGGCGGCTCTGCCCCAGGCCGCCTGAGGCGACCTGTAGCGCAAGAAACAAGGGGCGTCGGTGGCAACACCGGCGCCCTTTTCTTTTCCTCCTCCCGCACGGACCATCCGAATGGCGATGAAGACCTGGTGGCTTTACGTCACCGCCGTATTCCTGATCGCGGCCACGCCCGGCCCGAACATGCTGCACGTGATGGTACAGAGCATTCAGCAGGGCGCGCGGCGCACCACGGCGTCGATGGCCGGGCTGATGACCGCGAACCTGACCTGTCTGATCGCCTCCGCCGCGGGTCTGGGCGCCTTGCTCAAGGCATCGCCGATGCTGTTCGAAGTGCTGCGCTATGTCGGCGTCGGCTATCTGGTGTGGCTGGGGATCAAGGCATGGCGCGCGCCGGTGAGCAGCGGCGACGGCGCGATCGAGCCGCATGCGCGGCGATCGATCCGTGCGCTGTACCTGACCGGCCTCGGCACCGGCCTGTCCAATCCCAAGCTGATCCTGTTCGCCACTGCGCTGCTGCCGCAGTTCATCGACACCGGCCGCCCGTTCGGGACACAGCTGGCGATCCTGACCGGCAGCTTCATGGTGATCGAACTGTTCTGGTTCAGCGTCTATGCGCTGGGCGGGCGATCGCTGTCGCACTGGCTGGCCCCGGCCAATCGCAAGCTGTTGTTCAACCGCGTATCGGGCACCTTGTTCTTCGGCTTCGGTGCGGCGTTGCTCGGCAGCAAGGTATAGGCTGTCTTGCCTTGTGGCTTTCGGGGGAAGGCGGATGGACGGTTCGGATTACTGGAATGTTCTGGAGATCGCACCGACCGACGAGCTGGCGGTGATCCGGCGCGCCTATGCGGCGAAGCTGAAGGCAATCGACGTCCAGGCGGATCCGCAAGCCTTTATCGCGCTTCGGGCCGCCTATGACGCGGCCCGGGGTGTGGCACCGTATCGACCGGTTGAAACGTGGGATGATGCCGTCTTCAATGCGGAGTCTCCCATCGCGGCACCCGTACAGCACATCGACATGGGGGCTTTCGAAACCTTGATCTTCGGCGAACAGAGCCGAGAGACGATCTTCGCTCCGCTCGCAGCCTTGACCGAGCAACTGGTGGCCCGCGCTCATGCGAGCGACATCGCCGGGTCCATCGCGATCGAGTCCTCGATCGCCACGACAATTCTCAACGGCGTCCCGCGATCCAACGGAATGTTGAGACCCGCGGTTTCCGGCTTTCAGTGGGGCGAGCGGGCCGAGGATCACAATTGTCCCTATCCGATCACCATTGCAGTCGATCGACTGGCGGACCTTGAGTATCTTCAATCGCTTCAGGCCATCAATCCGCACTATCGAACGGCATGGGCAGCGCTCACCGACGGCGGTGTGGATTTCGATGCAATCCATCCCGCGTCGATGTCGACATTGCTCGGCATCATACAGTATCAGCGCCCCGGCTTGTTCGACGATGTCGATCTCGCGCGTTTTGAGCGTTCGAATGAGGCTCTGGAGGCGTGGCGTAAGGCCGATCGGCAAACCACGCTATTGGCTGGCGCCGAAGCCACGCCCAAGCCAAATCCGGTAACCGAAGCGTTCATGGCGTACGGCATGATTGCCCTGGGCCTGACGCTCAACCTGATCGCGCTCTACTTGTCCGTCACGAAGCAAGGGTTTGTCGCATTCCTCATATCGGGGTTTGCAGGGGCAGTGTTCCTGCTCATCGGATGGGAACGCCGGACGCGGTTCCGACTGGGCCGCCGCAGTTTGAGGGACGCCGCCGTCCATGATTAGGCCACCATATGATCGCGCAGGTTGCGGCAAGGCCGTGCTTCTGCTTGGGGAACGCGCATGACGACCGATCTCGACCAACTTCGCGCCGACCTGCTCGGCTCCATCGATGCCGCCGCCGGGCTCGACGCACTCGAAAGCTTGCGCGTCCATGCGCTCGGCAAGGCGGGGGCGATCACCGGCCTGCTCAAGACGCTGGGCGGTATGAGCCCCGAGGAGCGTCAGGTGCAGGGTCCGCGCATCCACAGCCTGCGCGAAGCGGTGACCGAGGCGCTGGGCGCGCGCAAGGCGGCGCTCGAATCCGCCGCGCTGAACGCGAAGCTGGCGAGCGAGACGCTCGACATGACGCTGCCGGTCGACGGCGCGGGCGCGGGCAGCGTCCATCCGGTGAGCCAGGTGATGGACGAGCTGGCGGAGATCTTCGCCGATCTGGGCTTCGCCGTGGCGACCGGCCCGGAGATCGAGGACGACTGGCATAATTTCACTGCGCTCAACATTCCCGAGAGCCATCCGGCGCGGGCGATGCACGACACCTTCTACTTCCCCGAGGAAGAAGGCGCGGAGCGCAAGATGCTGCTGCGCACCCACACCAGCCCGGTGCAGATCCGCGCGATGAAGGCAGCGGGCGGCAAGCAGCCGATCCGCATCATCGCGCCGGGCCGCACCTATCGCAGCGACAGCGACGCGACGCACACGCCGATGTTCCATCAGGTCGAGGGCCTCGTGATCGACAAGGGGATCACGCTGGGTCACCTGAAATGGACGCTGGAGACCTTCCTGAAGGCGTTCTTCGAGCGCGACGACATCGTCCTGCGCCTGCGCCCGAGCTATTTCCCCTTCACCGAACCGGGCGCGGAAGTCGATGTCGGTTACACCCTCGTCAACGGCAAGCGCGTGATCGGCGGGTCGGAAGGCTGGATGGAAGTGCTGGGCAGCGGCATGGTCCATCGCAGCGTGATGGAAGCCGGCGGCTATGATCCCGACGAGTGGCAGGGCTTTGCATTCGGCTGCGGGATCGATCGCCTCGCGATGCTCAAATACGGGATGGACGACCTGCGGGCGTTCTTCGACGGCGATATCCGCTGGCTCAAGCATTACGGATTCTCGGCGCTGGATGTGCCCACGCTCAGCGGAGGAGTCGGCGCATGAAGTTCACCCTGAACTGGCTCAAGGCGCATCTGGAGACCGACGCGACGCTCGATCAGGTGGTCGAGACGCTGACCAAGGTCGGCCTCGAAGTCGAAGGCGTGGAAAATCCGGGCGAGAAGCTCGCCGCGTTCCGCGTGGCGAAGGTGCTGACCGCCGATCCGCATCCGCAAGCGGACAAGCTGCAGGTGCTGACCGTCGATACCGGCAGCGAAGTGCTGCAGGTCGTGTGCGGCGCGCCCAATGCGCGCGCGGGGCTGGTCGGCGTGCTGGGCACGCCGGGTGCCGTCGTTCCGGCCAATGGCATGGTGCTGAAGGTCGCGGCGGTGCGCGGGGTCGAATCCAACGGCATGATGTGCTCGACGCGCGAGCTGGAGCTGGGCGACGATCATGACGGGATCATCGAGCTGCCCGGCGACGCGCCGGTCGGCACGAGCTTCGCCGACTATGCCGACCTCAACGATCCGGTGATCGATGTGTCGATCACGCCGAACCGTCAGGACTGCATGGGCGTGCGCGGCATCGCGCGCGATCTGGCGGCAGCGGGCCTGGGCACGCTCAAGCCCCTGAACATCGAACCGGTAGCGGGCGAAGGCCCGGGGCCGGACATCCGCATCGAGGACAGCGAAGGCTGCCCCGCCTATCACGGCCAGACCGTGTCGGGCGTCACCAATGGCGAGGCGCCCGAATGGATGCGCCGTCGCCTGACCGCGATCGGGCAGAAGCCGATCTCGGCACTGGTCGACATCACCAATTACATCATGATCGACCTTGGCCGCCCGCTCCACGTCTATGACCGGGCGAAGCTCAAGGGCGGGCTGGTCGCGCGCAAGGCGAAGGATGGCGAGCAGGCACTGGCGCTGAACGGCAAGACCTATACGCTCAACGCCACGATGACCGTGATCGCCGACGACGAAGGCGCGCACGATATCGGCGGCATCATGGGCGGCGAACATTCGGGGTGCAGCGAGACCACCACCGACGTGCTGATCGAATGCGCCTATTTCGATCCCGACCATATCGCCCGCACCGGCCAGAAGCTGACGCTGACCAGCGATGCGCGCACCCGCTTCGAACGCGGTGTCGATCCCGCCTTCCTCGACGACGGCCTGGCCATCGCGACGCGGCTGGTGACCGAGATTTGCGGCGGCACCGCGAGCGAAGTGACCCGCGTCGGCAAGGCGCCGCATGTCGGGATCACCACCGGTTACGATCCGGCGATGGCCGAGACGCTGGGCGGGCTGGCTATTCCCGCTGAACGTCAGAAGGACATTCTCGAGAGCCTGGGCTTCACCGTCGGCGCGCTCGACGCGAATGGCGATCCGACCGAGATCGGACGCGGCTTCGATGCCTTCCGCGTGACCGCGCCGAGCTGGCGCGGCGATGTGGAAGGTCCGGCCGATCTGGTCGAGGAAGTGATCCGCATCGAAGGCATCGACAATGTGCCCTCGACCCCGCTCGACCGCGCGCCCGGCGTGGCGCGGCCGACCGCGACGCCCGAGCAGAAGCTGGAACGCAAGGTGCGCCGCACCGCCGCGTCGCGCGGGCTGAACGAAGCGGTGACGTGGAGCTTCATCTCCGAAGCCGAAGCCGCGCCCTTCGGCGGCGGAGCATGGACTCTCGCCAATCCGATCAGCGAGGACATGAAGGTGATGCGGCCCTCGCTGCTGCCCGGCCTGTTGGCGGCGGCGGAGCGCAACCTGAAGCGCGGCGCGAGCGGGGTTCGCCTGTTCGAGATCGGGCGGCGTTACCTCGCCGATGTCGAGCGGCCGACGCTGGGCGTGGTGCTGGCGGGATCCAAGACCCCGCGCGGCTGGCAGGGCGGCAAGGCACAGGGCTTCACCGCATTCGACGCCAAGGCCGAAGCGCTGGCGCTGCTCGAAGCCGCGGGGGCGCCGGTCGCCAACCTGCAAGTGATGGGCGAAGCGGGCGAAGTCTATCACCCGGGCCAGTCCGCCACGCTGCGGCTGGGGCCAAAGACGGTGCTGGCGGCGTTCGGGATGGTGCACCCCAGCGTGCTCAAGGCGTTCGATCTCGACGGCGATGTCGCGGCGGTCGAACTCTATCTCGACGCCCTGCCCGCCAGGCGCGGCGGCACCGGCTTCATGCGCTCGGCCTATACGCCCCCGGCGCTGCAGGCAGTGACGCGTGACTTCGCCTTCCTCGTTCCCGCCGAAATGGCGGCGGGCGATCTGGTGCGCGCGGCGAAGGGCGCGGACAAGGCGGCGATCGTCGATGCGCGACTGTTCGACATCTTCACCGGCGCGGGCGTGCCCGAGGGTCAGAAGAGCGTCGCGATCGAAGTCACACTGCAGCCGGGCGAGAAGAGCTTCACCGACGCGGAGCTGAAGGCCCTGGCCGACAAGGTCGTCGCGGCGGCAGCGAAGATCGGGGCGGTGTTGCGGGGATGAACCCCTTCCGTCACCCCGGCCTTGTGCCGGGGTCCACCGGGAGGCAAGGGCTGCACTTGAGCCTGCTGCGCCGTGCGTGAAGCTGAGTGGATCCCGGCACAAGGCCGGGGTGACGTTTGGAAGGATGGATCTATGCCCGTAGCCCTCATCACCGGCGCCACCGCGGGGATCGGCGAAGCGGCCGTGCGCGCGTTCGTCGATGCCGGCTGGCATGTGATCGGCACCGGGCGGCGGGCCGAGCGGCTCGAGGCGCTTTCGGCCGAGCTGGGCGAGCGATTCCACGCGGCGGTGTTCGACGTGCGCGACGAAGCGGCGCGCGATGCTGCGCTGGATGCGCGGCCGGAAGCCTTTCGGGGCATCGACCTGCTGATCAACAATGCCGGGCTCGCGCTGGGGCTCAAGCCCGCGCAGGAAGCGTCGCTCGATCAGTGGAAGACGATGATCGACACCAACATCACCTCGCTCGTCTCGATCACCCACAAGCTGCTGCCGGGGCTGATCGAGCGGAAGGGGGCGATCATCAACCTCTCGTCGGTGGCGGCCAGCTATCCCTATCCGGGCGGGAACGCCTATGGCGCGACCAAATCGTTCGTCCGCCAGTTCAGCCTGAACCTGCGATCGGACCTGAACGGCACCGGGGTGCGCGTCACTTCGATCGAGCCGGGCATGGTCGAGACCGAATTCACCGTGGTGCGCACCGGCGGCGATCAGGCCGCGTCGGACAAGCTCTATGGCGGCGTGAACCCGATGACCGGCGACGACATTGCCGAGACCATGCTGTGGGTCGCGACGCTGCCGCCGCACATGAACATCAACACGATCGAGCTGATGCCGGTCAATCAGGCCTTCTCGCCCTTCCTCGTCCACCGCGAGGGCTAGTTTCACCGCACGTCGCGGGATGCGGATCGCTCCACCTCCGGCTAAAAGGCGAGCATGAGCGACTATGAAGCCATGCGCCGCGCGGCCGATGCCGCCATCGCCTATCGCCGCGGAATTGCGGGAGCGGAGACCACGCCGGTGGCGGACTATGCCGCGATGCTGGCGGCATTCGCGGGGCCGGTACCCCAAACCGGTGGCGAGGCGGACGCAATCATCGCGGAGCTGATCGGCAAGGCGACCCCCGGCATCCGCGCTTCGACCGGCCCGCGCTTCTTCGGCTGGGTGATCGGCAATTCGCATCCCACCGGGGTCGCGGCGGACTGGCTGACTTCGGCCTGGGGGCAGAATGGCGGCAATCTGATCGCCGCGCCCGCCGCGTCGGCGGTGGAGAAGGTCGCGGCCGACTGGCTGCTCGACCTGCTCGGGCTGCCGGGCGAGGCTTCGGTGGGGTTCGTCACCGGCGCGACGGTCGCCAATTTCGTATGTCTGGCGGCGGCTCGCAGCGAGGTACTGGCGCGCGCGGGATGGGATGTCGAAGCGGACGGCATGTTCGGCGCGCCGCCGATCGAGGTGGTGATCGGCGCGGACGCGCATGCGACGGTCTATTCGGGCCTCAAATATCTCGGGCTCGGCGCGAAGCGGGTGAAGATCGTGCCTGCCGATACCTCCGGGCGGATGATCGCGAGCGAATTCGAGCGGGTGGTGAAGACCTGTACCGGGCCGGTGATCGCGATCGCGCAGGCGGGGCAGATCAACACCGGGGCGTGCGATCCCTTTGCCGAAATCGCCCCCATCGCGACGGCGGCCGGTGCCTGGCTGCATGTCGATGGCGCATTTGGGCTGTGGGCGCAGGCCGCGCCGGCGCGGGCGCACCTGACCGCAGGGGTCGAAGCGGCGGACAGCTGGGCGACCGATGGGCATAAATGGCTGCAGACGCCCTATGATTGCGGCTTCGCGATCGTGCGCAATGCCGAGGCGCACCGGCGGGCGATGGCGATCTCCGCGAGCTATTTGCCGCCCGCCGAGGGATCCGAGCGTGACCCTTCGGCCTATGTGCCCGAACTGTCGCGGCGCGCGCGCGGCTTTGCGACCTGGGCGATGATCCGCCAGCTGGGACGCGAGGGGATCGCACATATGGTCGAATGCCATTGCCAGATCGCAAGGCACATGGGCGAGCGGCTGGCCGACGAAGCCGGGATCGAACTGATCGCGCCGGTCGAGCTGAACCAGCTCATGGTCCGCTTCGGCGGCCGCGACGATGCGACTCTGGCCACGGTGAAGCGGGTTCAGGACGACGAGATCGCCTTTATCGGACCGGCGCTATGGCGCGGCAATTGGGTGATGCGCGTGTCGGTCACGTCGATCGCGACGACGATGGCGGAAGCGGATGTCGCGGTGGACGCCGTGATCGACGCATGGCGGACGATACGCGGATGATCGAAATCTCCAGCGGGACGCTGAGCGCGGCCATCAACCCGTTCGGGGCGGAGCTTTCCAGCCTGCGCGATGGCGAAGGCCGCGAACTGATGACCGATGCCGATCCGGCCTTCTGGACCGGCCGAGCACCGTTGCTGTTCCCGGTCGTCGGCGCGCTGAACGGCGATGTGCTGCGAGCGAACGGGCGCGAATACAGCCTGCCCAAGCACGGCTTTGCGCGGCGGATGGGGTTCGCGGTGACCGAAGCGACACCGTCTCGCGCCAGCTGCCGGCTGGAAGCCGATGCGGAGACGCTGAAAGCCTATCCCTGGCGCTTCTCGCTCGACATCGGCTTCGAACTCTCGGGCGCGACGCTGAGCATGGAGGCCCGGATCGGCAATCGGGGCGAGGCCGCAATGCCTGCCAGCTTCGGCTTCCATCCGGCTTTCGCATGGCCCCTGCCCTATGGCCGCGACCGCGCGGATCATCGCATCCGCTTCGACGCCGACGAGCCCGGCGCATTGCGCGCGCTGACGCCCGGCGGGCTGATCGCGCCGGGCGAGCGCCCCTCCCCGCTCGACGGAAGGACGCTGCACCTCGCCGATTCGCTGTTCACCGACGACGCGCTGATCTGGGATCCCGTGGCGTCGCGCCGCGTCACCTATGGCGCGAGCGACGGGCCGCAGCTGGTGGTCGACTTCCCCGACATGCCGATGCTCGGCATCTGGACCAAACCGGGCGCGCGCTATGTGTGCATCGAGCCCTGGCGGGGAATCGCCGACAGCGAAGGCTTCACCGGCGACTTCGCCGGCAAGCATGGTGTCTTCAGCGTCGAACCGGGCGGCGAAGCGCGCGCGACGATGCGGGTGACGTTGGCCGCATAACTCGCTAGAGGCCCGCGATGCCTTCCCCGAACGAACGCCGCACCTTCGCGATCATTTCCCACCCCGACGCGGGCAAGACCACGCTGACCGAAAAGCTGCTGCTGTTCGGCGGCGCGATCCATCTTGCCGGCGAGGTCAAGGCGCGCGGCGCCGCACGGCGCGCGCGTTCGGACTGGATGAAGATCGAGCAGCAGCGCGGCATTTCGGTGACGTCGAGCGTGATGACGTTCGAGCGGAACAACGTGACGTTCAACCTGCTCGACACGCCGGGCCACGAAGACTTTTCGGAAGACACGTACCGCACCCTGACCGCGGTCGACTCCGCGGTGATGGTGATCGACGTCGCCAAGGGCATCGAAAGCCAGACGCGCAAGCTGTTCGAAGTCTGCCGCCTGCGCAGCGTGCCGATCATCACCTTCGTCAACAAGGTCGATCGCGAAGGCCGCGAAGTGTTCGAGACGCTCGACGAGATCGCCAATCTGCTCGCGCTCGACGTGACGCCGATGACCTGGCCCGTCGGCATGGGCGGTACCTTCCAGGGCATTTACGACCTTGTCGACCATCGCCTGCTGCTGGCCGAAGGCGACAGCCGTGAGTTTCAGGGCAAGGTTGTGCAGCTTTCCGGGCTCGACGATCCGCAGCTCGATGCCCTGGTCTCGGCCGAGAATGCAGCGAAGCTGCGCGAGGAGATCGAGCTGGCGGGCGTCGGCTATGTCCCGTTCGATGCCGAGGCGTATCGCAACGGCGACCTCACGCCGGTCTATTTCGGATCGGCGCTGAAGGAGTTCGGCGTCGATTCGCTGATCGACGCGCTGGCGCAGCACGCGCCGCCGCCGCACGCCCTGCCCGCCGAACCCGCGCCCGTCTCGCCCGGCGAATCGCAGGTCACCGGCTTCGTGTTCAAGGTGCAGGCGAACATGGACCCCAACCATCGCGACCGCATCGCGTTCATGCGGCTGGTGTCGGGGACGTTCCGGCGCGGCATGAAGCTGACGCCGACCGGCCACGGCAAGCCGATCGCGATCCATTCGCCGATCCTGTTCTTCGCGCGCGAACGCGAACTGGCCGACGAAGCCTTTCCCGGCGACATCATCGGCATTCCCAATCATGGCGTGCTGCGCGTGGGCGATACGCTGAGCGAGCGTGCGGACGTGCGCTTCACCGGGCTGCCCAACTTCGCGCCCGAAATCCTGCGCCGCGTGGTGCTGAAAGACCCGACCAAGACCAAGCAGCTGCGCAAGGCGCTGGACGACATGGCCGAGGAAGGCGTGACGCAGGTTTTCTATCCCGACATCGGATCGAACTGGGTGATCGGGGTGGTCGGCCAGCTCCAGCTCGACGTACTGCTCAGCCGGCTGGACGCGGAGTACAAGGTCGCGGCGGCGCTGGAGATGGCGCCGTTCGAGACCGCGCGCTGGATTTCGAGCGAGGACCCGGCGGCGATGAAGGAGTTCGTGGAGCTCAATCGCGGCGCGATGGCCAAGGATCGCGACGGCAACCCGGTGTTCATGGCGAAATCCGCTTGGGAAGTCGGCTATATTGCCGATCGCTATTCCAAGGTGAAGTTCATGGCGACGCGGGAGCGGTAGAAGGCCGTCACCCCGGTGAAAGCCGGGGTCTCCATCTGCCTGAGATGCCAGCTTTCGCCGGCATGACGGCTGCGGCTTACTCCACCCAATCCTTGTGCAGCGTCCGGCTCGCGAAGATCATCAGTAGGCCCGCGACGAGATAGGAGCATAGCCCGATCGCAATGGCGTAGCGCAGCGCGTCCACGCCATAGGTCGGCGCGAGCTGGTCGGAGATCAGGCCGATCACCGTCGAGCCCAGCCCCAGCCCGATCAGATTGTTGATCAGCAGGAAGCTGGCCGAAGCGGTCGCGCGCATATGGGCCGGGACGAGGTGCTGGACCGCGGTCAGCACCGGGCCGAGCCAGACATAGACCAGCGCCTGCGGCACGATGAACAGCGCGAGCGCCATCGCCCAGCCGCTCGACATGACACCCGCAATGAACAGGGGCGTGCCGACGATGTACGAGATGGCCGGGATCAGCGCGTAATATTTGCGGTCGCGGCGGCCCATCCGGTCGCCGATCCAGCCGCCGAACAGCACACCGAACACGCCGCCGGTGAGCAGCAGCGCGCCGAAGAACTGGCCGACCTGGATCAGGTTCAGCCCGAAGCTGCGCATCAGCAGGCTGGGCAGCCAGAAGGCGACGCCATAGCCGCACATCGATCCCGCCGCCGCGCCGAACGCCATCAGCCAGAAGCTGGGCTTGGCCGCGAGGATGCCGAACACCTGAGCCACCGGGATCTGCGCCTGCGGGGTGGCGGGGCGCGGACGATCCTTGACGATCAGGCGGAAGATCGGGGCGATCGCGACGCCGGCAAGGCCGATGGCGATGAACGCCGTGCGCCACTCGACCGTCTGCGCGATATAGCCGCCGAGCAGGGCGCCGCCGGCTGCGCCCAGCGGGATGCCGAGCGAATAGATCGAAAGCGCCCGTGCGCGCTTCTCGGGCGGGAAATAGTCGCCGATCAGCGCATAGGAAGGCGCGACCCCGCCCGCTTCGCCGACGCCGACGCCGAGGCGGAACAGGAACATCTGGGTGAAATTCTGGGCCACGCCGCACAAGGCGGTGAAGCCGCTCCACACGCCGAGCGAGATGGTGATGACCCAGGTCCGGCTGGTCTTGTCCGCCAGCAGCGCCAGCGGGATCGCCAACGTCGAATAGAGCGCCGCGAAAGCCAGCCCGCCGAGCAGGCCCAGCTGGGTGTCGGTCAGCTGGAGCGACGCCTTCACCGGCTGGGCGAGGATGCTGAGGATCTGCCGGTCGAGGAAGTTGAACGTATAGACCAGCAGCAGCATCGCAAGGACCACCCCGCGATAGACGGGCGTGGGAGGCGAGGCAGTTTCGGCGGTCTGGGTCATCGAACTTCCCTGGCAGGAAAAGGGCCGGGAGTCGTGAGACGCCCGGCCCGGAGTTTACGCGTTACGTGGGAGTTTCCGCGTCAGATCAGAACTTGATCGTGCCCGTGACGAACACCTGGCGCGGATTGCCGTAATAGGCCGTCAGCACGCCTTCGGTGCCCAGCGTCGGGATATAGGCGCCCGCGCCGGTCAGGTTGAAATTGCCGGTGTCCGGATTCTGGCTGAGGAAGTTGTAGCCAGCGACGATGTAGCGCTTGTCGAAGATATTCTTGCCGTGGACGCCGATCGAGAAATTGTCGTTGATCTCCCAGACGAAGTTGGCGTCGAACAGCGAATAGGCCGGCTGGTCGAGCATCGGCGTGCGCAGTTCGAACTGCTGCGAGTCGCTGCGGTACGACCAGGTGCCGCTGACGCTGATCGATCCGTCACCGACGGGCACCGAATAGCCGAGCGTAGCGCTGGCGGTCAGGTCCGGGGTATTCTGGATCTTGCGGCGGCTGGCGACGTCGATGCCGCGGGCGTCGATGAAGCGCAGATACTTGGCGTCCATGTAACCCAGCGACCAGCTGAGGTTCAGGCGGCCGCCGGTCGCGCCCAGATCGCGGGCGAGAACGGCATTGCCTTCGAACTCGACGCCGCGGATGCGCGCCTTGCCGGCATTGGTGGTGACGCCGATGAAGGTCTGGATGCCGCCGACGGTGGTGCCGATCGAGCCGGGAACCTGCACGTCGGTATAGTCCGAATTGAACACCGCGAGCGCCCAGCTGAGGCGGCGATCGAACATCGAAGCCTTCCAGCCGATTTCGTAGGTGGTGACCTTCTCGGGATCGAACGACATGAAGTCATAGACCTGCTGGTCGTTGCAGGCGCCGCCCAGCGGAGTACGGCACGCGCTCGACTGGCCGCGCGGATCGAAGCCGCCGCCCTTGAAGCCCTTCGACCAGCTTGCGTAGAGCTGGTGATCGGCGGTCGGCTTGAAGCTGAGCGAGGCGCGCGGGGTGAATTCCTCGAAGCTGCCGATGCCCGAGAAGTTCGAGGTCTGTGCGAACAACGTGCCGGTGCCGCCGAAATAGGGCGATCCGCCGCCGAGATAGGTGTTGCGGATCACGGTCGCGCGGCGCGTATCCCAGGTGTAGCGGCCGCCGGCCGACACGCTGAACATGTCGTTGAAGTCGTAGGTGAAGTCGCCGAACACGGCGGTGGTGTCGGTCGAGACGTTGCCGAAGGTCAGCGCGGTGACGCCGCCGGGCAGGCGCACGTCGAACACGGTGCGCGACTTGGCGTCGAGATAATAGATGCCGACCAGGCCCGAGAACGACCCGGTGTCGATCAGGAACTGCGCTTCCTGGCTGAACTGTTCGTTGTTGTAATAGGCCGGCACGTCGACCTGCACCGCGGCGAGCGCGTCGAAGTCGATCGGCGAGGCGCTGTCGTCCTTGCGATAGCCGGTGATCGAGCGGAAGGTCAGCCAGTCGGCGGGCTTCAGCTCGGCAAGGCCGGTGATGCCCCAGCTCTCGACATCCTGCGTCGGGCTGACGAGACCGCCGCGCGAATCATAGACATCGGCAAGCACCGGGGTGCCGCTGGCGATGCCCGGGATCAGGCGATGGCCGCCGCGCGTGTTGCTCTTGTCCTTGGTATAGTCGCCGCTGACGCGGAAATAGGCGCTGGTCGCAGGCTCGAACTCGATCGTGGCGCGGCCGGCCCAGATGTCCTTGTTGTAATTGTCCTGCCCGGTGGTGAGGTTCTCGCCGAAGCCGCCGCGCGACAGGCGAGCGAACGCGCCGCCGACCTTCAGGCCGGTATCGCCGATCGGGGCCGAGGCGCTGACGACGATGTCGGCCTGGTTGTACGTGCCATAGGTGCCGCGCAGCTTGATCGTGGGATCGTTGCCGATGCGGCGCGTGACATACTTCACCGCGCCGCCGATCGTGTTGCGGCCATAGAGCGTGCCCTGCGGGCCGCGCAGCACTTCGATCCGCTCGACGTCATAGATGTCGAGGACCGCGGCTTGGGGACGATTGAGGTACACGTCGTCGAGATAGAGGCCGACGCCTGCTTCGAAGCCGGCGACCGGATCCTGCTGGCCGACGCCGCGGATGAAGGCCGACAGGGTCGAATTGGTGCCGCGCGAGACTTCGACGGTAACGTTCGGGGTGGTCTGGCCGATATCGGTGATGTCGATCGCACCGTTCTTTTCGAGCTGCTCGCCGCTGAACGCGGTGACCGCGATCGGCACGTCGAGCAGCGATTCCTCGCGGCGGCGGGCGGTGACGACGATCTCGCCATTATCCTCGGCGACGGTCGCGTCGCCGGCCGCGTCCTGCGCATAAGCGGGAACGGCGCTCAGCGCGGTGAAGGCGGCGCCGGCGTAGAGAATCGTGCGAACGGACGGAATCATGCGTGACATCAGGTGTTCCTCCCCAATTATGACCCGTGCTTACGTACGGGTTGCAGGTTGTTGGAGGATGCAATACTGAAACCTGAACCAAGTTTCAACTTGGATCGAGCGGGAGAGTGAAAAATGGCAGACGGGCGTGGCATCGCGGCCACATCACCGGCGCCGGGGGCGAGTGATCCGACCGATTCGACCAGCGTGCCGCACAGCGAAGCGAGCGCGGGCAAGGAGCCGCGCACCGCGCGCGGCCGCAAGACGCTGCGCGCGATTCTCGACGCGGCGGCGGTCGAATTCGGCGAGAAGGGATTCCACGAAGGCTCGATCGCGGGGATCACCCGCCGGGCGGGCGTCGCGCTGGGCAGCTTCTACACCTATTTCGATTCGAAGGACGACGTGTTCCGCGCCCTCGTCCGCGACATGTCCGAGCAGGTGAAGGAGCATGTCGGCCCCGCGATCCGCGCCGCGACCGGCCAGATCGATGCCGAGCGCGCGGGTCTGCTGGAGTTCATCAAGTTCGCCCGCTCGCACAAGGAAATCTACCGGATCATCGACGAAGCCGAGTTCGTCGATCCCGAGAGCTTCCGCATGCACTATGCGACCACCGCCGATCGCATCGCGGCCCGCCTTCGCGCCGCCGCCGATCGCGGCGAAGTGCGCGACGACATTTCCGAGGTCCATGCCTGGGCGATCATGGGCATGAACGTGTTTCTGGGGCTGCGCTATTCGGTATGGGCCGACGATAGCGATCCCGAAGCGATCGCCGATACGATCGCATCAATGCTGGCGCGGGGGATTGCCGCGAAGGGCTGAGGCATCGGAATTTCCCGTCCGGTCCATATCGATCGTCACCCCGGACTTGTTCGGGGCATATCCCTGTAGACCAAATAGGCGTTTTCGTGCTCGGGCAAAGGCCGGAGCACCCTTAGGTGTTCGAAAGGGATGGACGCCGAACAAGCCCAGGGTGACGGGAAGGAAAGGCTTACTTCCCCAGCTTGTCCTTCAGCGCCGCCAGCGCGTCGAACGGGCTGGATTCCTTCCTTGCCGCGAGCGCTTCGGCTTCGTCCTCGCTGATGACGCCGGCCGCCTTCAGCGTCTCGCTCGCCCCCCCGCTGCGCGGAAAGGGATCGAGCGCGAGCGCGAGGGTTTCCGCCGCCGCTTCGCCCAGATCGATCGCGCCGCCGGTGTAGAATACGATGTCGCACTCGTCCTCGGACAGTTCGACCTCGTCTCCGGCCTCGCCTTCGGGCACGAAGCGGATGTCGAAATCCTCATCGACCGTGGCGGGCACCGGATCGCCGGTGACGACGCAGCTCTGCACGACCCTCGCCGAAAGATGGCCCGCTGCACGCACGCCGGCGGCATCGCGGCGCAATTTATAGGATGCCTCGAGCGCGCCGATCGACTGGAGATCGAAGCGTTCGGCCAGCGCCACGCGCTCGGCGGCGGCGGCGGTGACGCTCACATTGCTGTCGCCCGCGCCGATCTGGTCGAGCCGATGGGGCCGGTGAAATTCGGGCGTGGTCACGCGGGCAGTTCCCCGTCGAGCAGGGTCGTGACCGGAGTCGCGGCAAGGCAATGGCGCAACTCGAGCAGCGCCGATTCGACATGCGCCAGTTCGGCCGGATCGGGCGCCGCGCCGCGATAGAGGTTGCGGACCAGCGCGGGCTTGAGGTCGCCGGCCTCCAGCGCGGTGCGATAGGCGCCGAGGCGGCCGCCGATCATCCCCATCATCTTGCCGATTCGCTTGCCCACGACGATGTCGCCCACGCCCCATTCGCGCAGCTGGCCATCCATGTCGTCGATGAACACTTCGGCGAGCTGAGTGCTGGGCAAGGTGGCAGTGGGCTCCCCTTCGAGCCGCAGCAGCACGAGCGTCATGACCACCGCGATCATATCGAACCGGCCGTCGACCGTGTCGGGCACGGCGCCCTCGACATACCAGTGCGGCTGGCGGGCGCGCGCGACGATCGCCGCGTACAGCACCGGCGCGGTGCCGCGATCGGGCTTGCCGAACAGACGCTGAAGCAGGCTCATAACGGGTTCCAATTCCTGATTCGGCGGCACCGAGGGGTCGCGGCGCCGCACTCTGGCGTTCCTCGACCTTGTTTGGCCGCAATTCCGCGCATATTGAGACGATCGGTGCGCGATGCAATCGCGCGTGTGCGGCGTTATTGCCTGGAGAAGTTGATGTCGATGTTTCCTGTCCGCGCGCTGGCTTCGGCCGCGGTGCTCGCTCTTCTGGGCACGTCGGCCTGCGCGCCGGTGCGCACGCATCAGGGCTATATCGTCGACAAGGAACTGGTCGATTCGATCCAGCCGGGCATCGACAACCGCGATTCGGTGCTCAAGACGCTCGGCCAGCCGACGCTGACCAGCCAGTTCGAAGGCCAGAAGGGCGACTGGTATTATGTGTCGCGCGACAGCCGCAATTACGGCTTCAATTCGCCGCGCGTGAAGGAACAGCTGACTCTGCGTGTCCGCTTCGACGGCGCAGGCAACGTCACCGCGGTGGACCGCAGCGGCGTCGAGCTGGTCGCCAATGTCGATCCGACCGGCAAGAAGACCCCGACGCTGGGCCGTCACCGCAGCTTCCTGCAGGATCTGTTCGGCAATATCGGTCAGGTCGGCGCGCCGGGCACCGGCGGTCCGGCCGGCGGCGGCCAGTAACCTTCCTGTCTGGCGCATGAAGCGCGCGTTCCCGCGCGGTTCAGTCTGCCCCTCCTAGAACGGCATCAACCGGCAAGTGCTCCCGCGCTTCCGGTCGGGAAATGTCAGGAGGACGGACAATGAAAAAGTTTATCACCGCCGCGCTGCTCGCAGCCGTCGCCATGCCGGTGGCCATTCCGGCGGCGCAGGCCCAGTCGCGCGAACAGCGCCGCGATTATCGCGACGATCGCCGGGACTATCGTCAGGATCGCCGGGACGACCGCCGGGATTATCGCAACGATCGCCGCAACGACCGTCGGGACTATCGCGATGACCGCCGCGATCGCCGCTGGGGCGACGACGACTGGCGCGGCTGGCGCAACAGCAACCGCGGCCTCTATTCGCGCGGCAACTGGCGTGCGCCGTTCCGCTACAACTCGTTCCGCCCGGGCGTGAGCATCGGCGTGAGCTTCTACGGCCCGCGCTATCGCATCTCGGATCCGTGGCGCTATCGCCTGCCCCAGCCGGGCTACAACCAGGCCTGGGTGCGCCACTATGACGATCTGCTGCTGGTCGATACCCGCCGCGGCCGCGTCATCCGGGTGATCCGCGGCTTCTACTGGTAAGCGATAACCCAGTAGAAAAGAGGCCCCGGACGGCATGCGCCGGCCGGGGCCTCGTCGTGTCCGGACGATCGGCCACGGGTCCCGAAAGGGGGTGGGACCGAATCGCGAAACGCGGCAGAATCACTTTGGTTCAGTATGTGTGCAATTGGCTTGATCCGCTCGCGCGG
The DNA here is from genome assembly GCF_012927115.1 of Sphingomonas sp. G-3-2-10. Taxonomy (NCBI): domain Bacteria; kingdom Pseudomonadati; phylum Pseudomonadota; class Alphaproteobacteria; order Sphingomonadales; family Sphingomonadaceae; genus Sphingomonas; species Sphingomonas sp. G-3-2-10. The sequence continues at coordinate 3,110,288 of NZ_JABBFY010000001.1, forward strand.
ATGCGGTGCCGGCCCGCTCCCCCACCCGGCCACCCAACGGAAGTTTATTCTATGGGTGGCCGGGTGGGGGAGCGGGCCGGCGCGGCAAGATCAAAGCGCAATCAACGGATCGTGAAGACGATCTGATCGACGACACGCCCGCCGAGATCGATCAGGCGAAGGCGATGCTGGCCCCGTCCGGCGGCGATCATCGGCCCCGAACTCGCCAGCCCCAGATCGGTCTTGTCGAGCACCAGCCGGTGCCCCAGCACATCGCCCGACACCGCGATCGACAGCTTCTGGCGATCGGGCGGGATATCGGGATCAAGCGCATAGACCGCGCCAGAGGCCGGATTGACGATGCGCGGGCGCCGCGATTCGGGCGGGGCGCTGGCGACAAGGGTCATCCCCGTGCCCCGGAGGAAATATTCGCGGCGCGGCTGTTCCAGCCCGCCGGTGAAACGGATCTGGCGTTCCTCGACATCGCCCGGACGCGCGATCGCCTTGCCCGGCGACCCGGCATGGAGCGCCATCATCACGTCGCGCCACACCGGCGCCGCCCCGCTGGTGCCCGAGACCGCGCGCATCGGATCGCCTTCCATGTTGCCGACCCACACCGCCACGGTGAAGCGATCGGAGAAGCCGACGCACCAATTGTCGCGCATCGCTTTCGACGTGCCGGTCTTCACCGCAGCCCAAAAGGGCAGGCGCAGTGCCGAATCGAGGCCGAAGGTGGCGGCGCGGGCGTTGGGATCGGCCAGCATGTCGGCGACGATCCATGCCGCTTCGGGCGTAGTGGTGCGGCGGCTGCTCCCCAGCTTCTCGCCAAGGATCATGCGCACCGGCGTCCATCGGCCGCCAAGGGCCAGGCTGCGATAGGCGGCGGCCTGCTCCACCAAGGTCACTTCGGCCGACCCCAGTGCGAGGCTGAAGCCATAATATTGGCCGTCCTCGACCAGCCCCGCATAGCCAGTGTCGAACAGCCGGTCGCGGAAGGCATCGACCCCGACAAGCAGCAGGGTGCGCACCGCGGGCACGTTGAGCGAGCCCGCCAGCGCGACGCGAGCGGAGACGGGTCCCTTGAAGCCTTTGTCGTAATTCTGGGGGACGTAGAGGCCCGAAGCGGTGTCGAGCTGAACCGGCGAATCGTCGAGGATCGACGCGGCGGTGAGATAGCCCTTCTCTATCGCCTGCGCGTAGAGGAACGGCTTCAGCGTCGATCCGGCCTGGCGATAGGCCGTCGCGCCGTTGACCGCGGGCGCGGTCGATGCGCCGCCGATCCCGCCGACCATCGCCAATATGTCGCCGGTCGCATTGTCGACCACCACCACCGCGCCATCGCGCGCGCGCGTTCCGCCAAGGCCCTGCAACTGTCGACGCAGCGCCGCGATCGCCGCGCGCTGGATGCGGACGTCGATCGTCGTGGTGACCTTCGCGCCGGGCTTGCGCAGCAGCATGTCGGCCAGATGCGGCGCGAGGCCGGGATCGAGCGCCAGGCTGCGCGCGGGACCGAGCATCGTGGTGGCGGCGGGGAGGAAGCGGGTGCAGTCCTTTTCCTTCGACAGCGCACAAGCGCGTTGCGCGACCTTGGGCGCGGGCGCGCCGGGTTCGGGCAGCAACGCCGCGAGCAGCAGCGCATCGTCGCGAGTCAGCGCCGAGGGGGTCTTGCCGAACAGGCCGAGCGCGGCGGCGCCGATCCCCTGCGCCTCACCGCGAAACCCGGCGAGGTTGAGATAGGCCTCGAGAATCTGATCCTTGCTCCAGCGCGATTCGAGCGCCCAGGCCGCGCGCATCTGGCGCAGCTTGTCGAGATTGCCGCGCTGGCCCGGCGCGGCAAGATCGGGCGAGAGAAATCCCGCCACCTGCATCGACAGGGTGGAGGCCCCGCGCGAGCGCTTTCCCTCGAACCGGTCACGGATCGAGCCGCCGAGCGACAGCCAGTCCACCCCGCCATGATCGCGGAAGCGGCGATCCTCGGCGGCGAGGATCGTCTCGCGTGCGTCAGGCGAAATGTCCGACAGATTCGTCCAGCCGAGGCGGCGGACCTGATAGTCCACGCGCGAACTGTCGAGCAGCACGCCGTTGCGATCGTAGAGCCACGCTTCGGACGCGGTGTAGCGCGCGCGCTGCCCGGCATAGTCGGGCAGATGCGGCGGCAGCGTGATCCAGTCGACCGTGGCGTAGCCGGCGATCAACAGCGCCGCGACCGAGGCGACGATGCGCGGCGGCGTGGCCAGCCCGCGCCAGCCGCGCTCGTCCCAGTCATCGCGCAGCCGATCGCCCCATCCGCGAACCGCAGCGGCCGCACGTCCGGCCTTCAGCGCAAGCGGATGGCTTCGAACCGTTTCAAGCCAGTTCACACCACACTCACCGTTGCGCCACGGTCACCGCCTGGTTGGGCACCTGCGAACGGATCTCGGGCGAATACATCGCCTCGACCCGGGTTGCCGGCAGGCTGAACGTGCCCGCCGCGTTCAGGCGCATCACGTAAGAGACGGTGAAGCTGCCGCGCGGGACCCAGCCGAAATAGGCGCGCCAATTGTCGCGTCCGCGCTCGATATAGCTCGGCTGCACGCCCGAACCCGATCCGGCCGCTTCGCCGAGCATCTGCGACTGGCCGCCGAGATTGCTGACGACCGTCGCACCCGCGGGCACCGGATCGCTGACGACCACCCAGTTGCGTTCGGCGCTGGCCTCGACCGTGATCGTCACCTTGATGACATCGCCGCGCGAGAGGGTGCCGGGCTTGAACGCCTGGATCACTTCGGTCGTCTTCGTCATCTTGTAACCGGCATGGAGCGGCTGGGTGAGCGGCACCGCCGCCTTGACCGAGACGAACGCCCAGGGGCCCGTTCCGCCCGACTGGGTCATCACCAGCGGGGTGCTGGCGGCGGGCAGCGCGAAGCTGAAGCTGCGCTCCGGCTCGGCCAACGGCCAGTTGCGCAGGATCGACTGGCCACCCAGCGTACCGTTGGTGACGCCGGCGATCGCTTCGGCGGGATAGAGCGCCATGAAGCGCCGCGCCGCGACCGTGCCCCAAGCATTGGCGGTGGTCGTGTCCCAATGGCCGCGCGTCTGGCGCATCGCCACGCCGACCATCATCTTGCCCGAGTCATTCTCCCAGCCGGGGCGGCCGAGCGTGACCAGCACGGCCTTCAGCGCGGCTTCGTCGTCCGACGACATCAGCCACCACGGGCTGTTGCCCTTGTCCGACAGGTCGACGCGGGTGCCTTCATAGACCAGGCGGGTGCGCAGCACCTTCTCTGCATCGGCGCGCAGCGCCGCGGCGTTGGCAAGGCCCGGAACCCGGTTCAGCCCGCCGATATAGTCGGCAAGCGTCGCAGTGGGCATGTCGGCCGGGGTGATACCGAGCTGGCCGAGCATCGCCGGCGTGGCGGCATTGTTGCGCGCCAATGCGGCGAAGGCCGCGACGCGCTGGAGCCGGACATCGCCATAATCCTCGCGGCGCAGGCGCCCATCGAGGACGGACTTGAGCGCTTCGATCATCTTGGCCTTGGGCGCGTCGGGCAAGGGCAGCCCGGCCTCGGCGGTGATCGACAGGATATAGGCGGTCAGCGCTTCCGATCCCGGCAGCGCATTGTTGGTGAAATAACGCGCCAGACCGTCGCCATCGAGATAGGCCGGCAGTTCGGATGCGATCAGCGTCCACGCCCCGCTATCCCCCGTCGCGATCGCACGCGACGTGCGCTGTTCGAGGCAATTATACGGATAGCGCGCCATATAGTCGCGCACCCCGGTGAGCGGCGGCGCGAGCGTATCGGCGAGCAGCACGTCGACCGAGCCGCGGCCCGGCAACGCCCCGGCGGGCGGCGCAATGGTGAAGCTGGTATTGCCGCCGACGCGGGCAAGCGTCGCGGCCCAGGTCTCGACCGGCACGGCGGGCACGACTTCCTGCGTCACCGTGACCCTGTCGACCGACTTGCCGTCGGCACTCTTCGCTTCGACCGTCCAGCTGAGATTGCCTTCATTGGCCGGGGCGGTGAGGTTCCACGCGACCGGCACCGCGCCGCCCGCCGGGATATCGACGGTGAGCGGATTGCCGGTGGCGACCTGCGGATCGAGCTTGACGGTCGCGGTGACCTTCATCGGCTTGTCCGAGCCGTTGCGCAGCGTGAAGGTCGCGCCGAACCGGTCGCCGGTGCGGACCAAGGGCGGGATGCCCGAGAAGATGCTGAGATCCTGCGCCGATCGGATCACCGCTTCGCCGGTGCCGAACTGCGCCGCGCCGTTGGTGGCGATCGCGACGAGGCGGAACGAGGTCAGCGCATCCGACAGCGGCACCTGCACCTTGGCACGGCCATTGGCGTCGAGATCGACCTTGCCCTTCCACAGCAGCACCGGCTGGAAATTCTCGCGGTTCAACCCCGAGAGATCGCCGCCGCCGCCACCGCCTGCCTCGACGGCCTTCTTGCCGTAGTGCCGCTTGCCGACGACCTGCATCTGCGCGGTCGAGGTGAGCACCGAGAGCGGGCGGCTGCCCATCATCGCGGTCAGCACGTCCCAGCTGTCGTTGGGCGAAAGCTGGAGCAACGCTTCGTCGACCGCGGCGAAGGCGACGTCGGCCTGCGCGGCGGGCTTGCCGTCGGGCGTCTTCACCTGGACCTCGACGGTCGCGGTGTCGCGCGCGGCATATTTCTCCTTGTCGGCCTTCACCGCGACGCCGAGGCGATGCGAATCCCAGCCGACCTTCACCTTGGCGATACCGACGCGGTAGCTCGGCTTGGCGAGATCGACCGTCGCGGTCGGCTTGCCGCCATCCTTGGAGAAGATGTTGGTGCCCCAGTCGCGCGCCATGTCCGCGCGCCAGGTCTGCCAGCCGTCGACGCGGCCGCGCACGGCCATGACCGAGACATAGACGTCGGGCGCATAGTCGCCCGGCATCGGCACCTCGATTACGGGATCGGTGCCGGTCAGGCCCACGACGAAGCTGTTGAGCACGCCTTCGCGCTCGACGGTGACCAGTGCGGTCGCTTCGCGGAACGGCATACGGACCTGGAATTTGGCGGTCTCGCCCGCCTTGTATTCCTGCTTCTCGGGAATGACGTCCATCCGGTCGCCATTGTCGCCGCCGAACCACCATTCGTCCTCGCCCGCCAGCCACACCGACTGGACCGCGCGCGCGACATTGCCGTTGGCGTCCTTGGCGGTGGCGACGGCATAGACTTCGCCCGACACGCCCGGATCGACCTGGCACGTGGCGAGGCCCTGCGCGTCGCTGGTCGCCGAGCAAGTCGCCGCCAGACGCGTGGTGCGCATCTGATTGTCATAGGCGTAGAAGCCACCGATCAGGCGGCGCCGCGCGGTCAGGATCTCGCGGCTGTACAGCTCGACCGAAATGGCCTGCCCCACGATCGGCTTGCCCGAGGTATCGAGCGCGACGAAGCGCAGGCGCAGATCGTCCTGCTTCATCAGCCAGCCATCGGTCTTCACGCCAAGCTGGATCGCCGAGCTGTAGATCGGGATACGCTTCGACGCGGTCAGGATCTCGCCGTTCGCGTCCTGATAATCCATCTCGACCACCATGTTGGTGGTGTCGGTGAGCGTCTGGGGCACGTCGATGCTGGTGCGCGCCGATCCTTCGGCGTTCAGCGTCGAGGGCAGCGTCTGGGTCGGCGGGAGCGTCGGCCCGGCATCATATTCCTCGTCATTGCCGTCGATCGGCTTGACGCCTTCGGTCATCGGCTGGCCGCCGAAGGTGTAGCCTTCATAGCCCGAGGGGGTGCGATAGCCGGGGAAATAGCCGACGCGGATCTCGACCGGCAGGTTCGACGCGCCGCCGCCCGCGAGATAGCCGACGAACAGGTCGAGCGGCACGCTGGCCGGGCGGACCAGCGCATCCTTCGGCCCGTTCACGCTCGCGCGCATCGTCGGCAGGCGATATTCGTCGATCTTGAACGACTGGTCGGTCCAGATCGTCTTCTCGTCGCCCGCCTTGTCCTTATAGACGACCTGCAGGTCGTAATCGCCCATCGGCGCGCCCTGCGGCGCGGTCCAGTCGGTCTCGCCATTGCCGTTGGCGTCGATCGTGACCGGCAGTTCGAACTTGGTGTCCGAACCGCGATGCGACAGGCGCAGCGTGCCGGTGATCGGGCTGCCCGCGCCGAAGCCCTTGGCCACCGGCTTGCGGACGATGTGCTTCATGTGGATCGCCTCGCCCTGACGGACGAGCGAGCGATCGAACACAGTGTGGAAAATCTCGCCCGCGGCTTCCCAGCCATAGGGCAGGTCGAAATCGGTCGGGCGGATGCCGTTGCCCCAGCTGGTAAGGTTGAAGCTGAAATCATCGGCCTTGCGCGCCGAGATCATCAGCGGATGCGCGCCGCCATCGTCGCAGCTTTCCCAGGTTTCGGGCTGAGGCAGCCCGGCAGGCACGCCGAGGCGGCCCGAGGCGTCGGTCTTGCCCTTGGCCAGCAACTGCCCGGTGCAGCTGTCGGTGATCTGGACGTCGGCTTCGCCCACGCCCGCGCCGCTGTCGAGCGCGGTCACCCAGACGAGCGAGCCTTCGCGACCCCATTTGAAATGGACCGACAGGTTGGTGACGAGCGCGCCGGCGGCGACATAGCGCGGCGCCTTGCGGCCGAGCAGCGCTTCGCCGAGGCGCGGGGACGCGATCTCGACGACATAGAAGCCTGGCTTGCCCAGATTGATGCCGACGACTTCGAATTCCTTGCCCGCGCTGGGCAGGCCGAACTGATAATTCGAGGCGCCCGCGACGCCGGCGAGGATCGACTTCGCACCCGTCTGGTTGATCCGCACGCTTTCCTTGCCGCGCTTGACCTCGTCGCTCTTGTAATCGTCGGCGTCGTCGATGGTGCGCAGCCATTTGGCGACATCGCCGTCGCTCTCGACCTTGAGCGTCTGGCCCGACAAGGCGAGGCGGCTGGTCGCCAGCTGTGGTTCCACGTTCCGGACGGTGACGGGCAGCGTGCCGCCTTCCTTCGCCTCGAGAATGCCGAAGGTCGCGGCGAACTTCACCAGCGGCGGCGGGGAATCGAAGCGCACCTCGAGCGGGAAGCGCTCGCCATTGCTCAGCTTGCGGCCGCTTTCGTCGGCGATGCCCGCGGGCAGGATCAGCTTCGCGGTCATGTCGGCGGGCAGCGGCGCCTTGAACTTCACGTCGCTGACATTGGCGTTGTTCTTGTCGCTGTCGTTCAGCGTCGGAGTCAGCTGCTTGCCATCGGGCAGGGTGATGCGGATCGCCTCGGCCTGCGCCTTGGGGATGGGCGAGGAGAAGCGGACCCAGGCTTCCTGCACCGGGCTGCACCCGGCCTGCGGATTGACCCGCGAGCATTCGAAGCGCGCGGTGAACGGCTTGCGCACGGTGAAGTCGAAGCGCTGATCGGCCCCGGCGAGGCGGCCGGTGGGGCTCTTGATGTCCTTGCCCCACATCAGCGCCATGTCCTTGCCCGCGGGCAGCGGACGGCCGCACTTCAGCGCGACGAGGCTCTGGGTCGCCTTCGCCCGGTCCTCGGGCTTGGCCGGGAGCGTCTGGGGCAAGCCGGCATCGGTCAGGAAGCTGCGCACTTCCCAGCGATCGGTGCCGAGATCGGTCAGCAGCTTGGCGGCCACGTCCGCGCCGAGCACCTCGACCGGGATCTTCTCGCCCACGCCGTCGACCGAGCAATAGGCGCCGGTGGCGACCGACGCGCGATCGACGCCCATGTTCGCGGCGACGAGGAAGACCTGATCCTCCTCGATCTCGCTGCCATAGCGGCTGGGCAGCACCGCGCGGGCGATCGGGCCGCCCGAATCGACGGTGAATTCGCGCTGGCCGGCCACGTCATAGCCCGACAGGGTCTTCAGCTTGTCGCGGAAGGCGAATTTGCAGGTGACGCCGCCGGGGAGCGGATTGGCGAATTCATAGACATAGGTCGTCTGATCGACCCAGCGGCCCTCGCCCGCGACCGGACATTCGACCTTGAACGGTCCCTCGGCGCGTGGATCGCCCAGCGGAACCATCGGATGGGTGAAGCGGACGGTAAAGCGCTCGATCGCGCCGTCGCCGATGCCGGGGGTGGCCATTTCGACCTGCGGGCTGTTGTCTCCGAACGCAGCGACCGCACCGATTGGCGCGAGCGCCAGAGCCAGCAACGCGACACGAGCACCGAGCTTCATGGCATCTTCCCCCTACAGGCAGCGCGTGACGATAGCCGCGCGCCCTGCCGTGTCCAGCGAACATTTTGGCGTCATGGTTCCCTTGCGGACATCGGGAACCGTTGCCGGACGCGGCGCCGGGGCCTCGTCCGATCATGGTCAATAGACTCCATAATGGACTGAATAGTCGGGCTAAGTCCCTGACGATCCTTGAACCTTCAGGAAGGCGAACGGATAGTCGCCCATCCGAATCGGAGGGGTCGCTTGGGGGCTGCGGCGTTCATCATCGCCGGCATCGATGCCGTTGCGCGCGAAGCGATGCTGTTCGCGGCGATCTGGTTCCTGATCGGCGGCCTCGACGATGCGATGGTCGATCTCGTCTACGGCTGGCGGCGGCTGCGGATCTGGTGGGCCGGTCCCCCAGAACAGGAGACCGTGACCGACGCGGCGGCGCCGGGGCGGATCGCGGTGTTCGTGGCGGCATGGGACGAATCCGATGTGATCGGCGACATGCTGCGCACCGCGCTCGCGCGCTTCGATTATCCCGACTACCGCATCTATATCGGCACCTATCCAAACGACCGAGCGACGATCGATGCCGTGGCCGGCGTCGCCGAGCATGATCGCCGGATACGGCTGGTGATCGGGCCGAAACCGGGGCCGACGACCAAGGCCGATTGCCTCAACGCCCTGTGGCGCGCGCTGCTGCGCGACGAAATCCGCGACGGCAGCAAGGTGCTGGCGGTGGCGCTCCACGATGCGGAGGATCTGGTCCACCCGCTCGAGCTGAGAGTCTTCGCGCATGAGCTGATGCGTCACGAGGCGGTGCAACTGCCTGTGGTACCACTGCGCAGCGCGGGGTCTCCGCTCGTCTCGGGACACTATCTCGACGAATTCGCGGAAGCACACGGGAAGCAGATGCTCGTGCGCCAGACTTTGCGCGCCGGGCTGCCCTTTGCCGGTGTCGGCTGCGCGATCCGGCGCGATATGATCGGGCGGATCGCCGAGGCGCGAGGCGGCGCGCCGTTTGATAAGGACAGCCTGACCGAAGATTATGAGCTTGGGCTGACCGTTTCGGCGATGGGTGGACGGACGGTCTTCGCGCGGATCTCTGAAACGGCCGGTGGGCCGCCGGTCGCGGTACGCGCCTATTTCCCCCATGAGTTCAAAGCCGCGTCCAAGCAGAAGGCGCGCTGGATGACAGGCATCGCGCTGGCGGGGTGGGACCGGACCGGTTGGGGCCGCGCAGGTGCGTTCGGCGATCACTGGATGCGGATGCGTGACCGGCGCGCGATCCTCGAAATCCCGGTGCTGGCGACCGCCTATCTGGCGCTGGTGATGTGGGTCACCTCGCTCGGCGCGCATCTGATCGCGAACTCTCCGACACCCGATTATCCAGCGTGGATCGGCTGGTTGCTGATCGTGAACTTCGCGCTGCTCGGGTGGCGGATCGCGGTGCGTGCGCTGTTCGTGGCGCGCGCTTATGGCTGGCGCGAAGCCTGCTGGGCGCCCGCGCGGCTGGCGGTTGGCAATGCCATCGCGCTGGCTGCGGCGCGGCGGGCGATCTTCGCCTATGTCCGGATGCTCGGCGGCTCCGTCCCGAAATGGGACAAGACCGCGCATCATTTCCCGGACGATCCCGAGCGCGCAGCCGCGTGACCGCCTTCGTCACCGGACGCGGCCGGCCGCTACGTTTCCTCGCGCTGGTCTGCGTCGTCTGGGTGGGCGTGCGGATCGCTTTCCTGTGGCTGCAGACCGGATCCCTGCCCGAAGCGATCCGCGAGTTCGTCCCGGCCGGCCTGCCGTCACTGCCGCCACGGGAGCCTCCCGAACCCGCGCCGGCCGCGAAGCATCGCCCGCCGCCCCTGCCCCGCACCGCTCCGGCGGCCCGCGCGGCCGCTCCGCCGAAGCCGCGCGCCGATCGCGAACGCCTCGAAATGGCGCTGCTCAGCACGATCCGGTTCGGCCCAGCCGAATATGTCGACAAGCCGCGCGCCGCCACGCCCTTCGCGCTGCCCGTACCGGCGGCGGTGGCGCAACAGCCGTTTCGCCCGATGGTCTCGCGCTGGTCGGGCAGCGCATGGCTGGTGGCTCGCCCGGGCAACGGCCTCGGCGCCGCGCCCGGCGGGCAGATCGGCGGCGGGCAAGCGGGACTGCGGATCGCCTGGCTGATCGACCCCGACCGGCGCATCGCATTGTTCGGACGCGCGGTGACACCGCTCCAGGGCAAGGGCCGCGAAGCTGCACTTGGCGTCGAATGGCAGCCCGGCCGCGCGCCGGTCCGGCTCGTCGCCGAATATCGCTTCGCCATCGACGGCGGGCGAAGCGGACCCGGCCTGGGGCTGGTCGCGGGCACCGACAGCCGCATCCCCGCCGGGTTCCGCCTCGAAACCTATGCGCAGGCCGGTGCGATCCGCCGCGACCGGATCGAACCCTATGCCGATGGCGCAGCCCGCGCGACACGCACCGTCGCCCATCTCGGCCCGGCCCGGCTGGCGCTGGGCGGCGGCGTATGGGGCGCTGCGCAACGCGATGCGCAGCGGCTCGATGTGGGGCCGTCGGCGACGCTGGAAGTGCCGCTTGCCGGACAGAATCTGCGCGTCGCGCTCGACTGGCGGCAGCGGGTCGCGGGCGACGCACGACCGGGTTCGGGATTGGCGCTAACCTTGGGAAGCGATTTCTGACGCGCCTGCCTTTTGCTGCACGGCAAGGCAGGGTATCGGCGAAGCCGTGGACCTGTACCTCCCCATCGCCAATCTCTCGGTCAATGCGCTGGTGATCGTCGCGCTGGGGCTCGGCGTGGGGTTGCTCTCCGGCATGTTCGGCGTGGGCGGCGGGTTTCTGACCACCCCGCTGCTGATCTTCTACGGCATCCCGCCGACCGTCGCCGCGGCATCCTCCGCCAGCCAGGTGACCGGCGCGAGCGTCTCGGGCGTGTTCGCGCATCTGCGCCGCGACGGGGTGGACATGCAGATGGGCGGCGTATTGGTCGCGGGCGGGGTGATCGGCAGTTTCGCGGGCGCGGGCATCTTCGCCTGGCTGCAATCGACCGGCGCGATCGATACGGTGATCGCGATCCTCTATGTCCTGATGCTCGGATCGATCGGCGGGCTGATGCTCACCGAATCGCTTCAGACGCTGCGGGCGCAGCGCGCCGGCGTCACGATCAGGGCGCGCAAGCGGCGGCATCATCCGATGATCGCGATGCTGCCCTTCCGCTGGCGCTTCTATCGTTCGGGCCTGTACATCTCGCCGCTCGCCCCGCTGATCCTCGGCTTCTTCACCGGCATATTGACGATGCTGCTGGGCGTCGGCGGCGGCTTCATCCTCGTCCCCGCGATGCTCTATCTGCTCGGCATGGGAACGCAGGTGGTGGTCGGCACGTCGCTGTTCCAGATCATGATCGTCACCGCCTGGGCGACGATGGTCCATGCGACCACCACCAAGGCGGTCGACATCGTCCTCGCCGCGCTGCTGCTGCTCGGATCGGTGGTCGGCGCGCAGCTGGGCGCGCGGATGGCGTCGAAGGCGCGGCCCGAGCATCTCCGCCTCGCGCTCGCGGTGATCGTGCTGCTGGTCGGCGCGCGCATGCTGCTCGGCCTCGCCTGGCGGCCGGACGAAATCTATTCGGTCGAGTTGTTGTGAGGTGAGGAAAGCTCTCGCCCTGCTCCTGATCGCCCCGCTGCTGCTGGGACAGGCCAAGCCGGTGCTGGTCCCCGACGTGTCGCAGCGCGACATCCAGATCGCCTATTCCTTCACCGGCGCGGACCTGCTGCTGTTCGGCGCGATCGTCTATCCCGGCGGCCGCGCCCCGGCCGAGGGCGACAAGCCCGCCGATATCGTGGTGGTGGTGAAGGGCCCGACGCAATCGGTGCTGGTGCGCGAAAAGGAGAAGGTGGCGGGCATCTGGGTCAATGCCGACCGGATGCGCTATCGTTCGGCTCCCAGCTTCTACGCGATCGCATCGTCGAAGCCGATCAGCCAGCTGGTCGATCAGCGCACCCGCGACATCTACGAACTCGGCGTCGACAGCCTGCAGCTCTCGCCCGCATCGGGCGCGGTGCCCGAGGTGCAGAAGCGGTTCGACGCGGGACTGGTCGATCTGCTCAAACGGCGCGGCCTTTATTACGAATCGCCCGGCACGGTGGAGATCACCGATGGCGTGCTGTATCGCGCGCGGCTGAACATCCCGGCGCGCGTGCCCGTGGGACGCTTCACCGCCGAGACCTTCCTGATTCGCGATGGCCGCGTCCTCGCCGCCGCGGTACGCCCGATCGACATCAGAAAGTCGGGATTCGAACGGTTCGTCGCGCGCTCCGCCGAACGCAATTCCATCCTCTATGGCCTTGTTGCGGTAGCGTTATCAGTCCTGTTCGGCTGGGGCGCAGGCGCGATCTGGCGGCGCTTTTGAAGGCTACGGCGCCGGCCCGCTCCCCCGCCCTGCCTCCCAAGGCATATCCTGGCGGGAAGCCGGGCGGGGGAGCGGGTCGGCGCCGTCGATAAGAGCCTTCAAACACACATATTCTTTACTCCTCGGGGCGCAATAAGGCCGACGGGCAACGGGGAGTTTCCGATGGAAGGCCAGTTCGGCGCGCGGGGTTTCGAAAACGCGGCGCCAGTTTCGGGAGAGAATTTTTCCCCGCCCGCGCATAGTCGCGTGATCGGCCGGGTGATCGAGATCGCCGGTTCGTCGAGCCAGGTGATGCTCGACGCTGCGGCGCTCGAAGCGCTGAGCACCAGCAGCGACGTCGCCGTGGCCCATGCCGGGCAGGTCGGCAGCCAGGTCAAACTGCGCGTCGGCAGCACCTGGCTGATCGCGAACGTCCGCGCTTTGAAGCTCGCCGATGACGGCCATATCGCGGCGCAGATCGATTTCCTCGGCGAAGGCGACGAAGAGAAGCTCACCGGCAAGCTCTACAAGTTCCGCCGCGGCGTCACCCGCTATCCCACGCCCGGAACCGAGGTGTTCCCCGTCTCGACCGCCGACCTCAAGCAGATCTACGCTGCGCAGGACATGGCCAATATCGAGATCGGCAATGTCTATCCGACCAAGGACATCCGCGCCGCGCTGTATATCGACGCGATGCTGGGCAAGCATTTCGCGCTGCTCGGATCGACCGGCACCGGCAAATCGACCAGCGCCGCGCTGATCCTCCACCGCATCTGCGACCTCGCGCCGCAGGGTCACATCGTGATGATCGACCCGCACGGCGAATATGGCAGCGCGTTCAAATCGAACGGTGCGCTGTACGACGTGTCGAACCTGCAGATGCCGTACTGGCTGATGAACTTCGAGGAGCATTGCGAAGTCTTCCTGACGACCGAGGGTTCGGCGCGTCAGGTGGATGCGGACATCCTCGCCAAGTGCATCCTTCAGGCGAAGCAGAAGAACCGGCTCGCCGCGGAAGTCGGCAAGCTGACCGTCGATGCGCCGATCCCCTATCTGCTGAGCGACCTGACCACGATCCTGCAGAACGAAATGGGCAAGATGGACAAGGCGACCGACACGGCGCCCTATCTCCGCCTCCGTTCCAAGATCGACGAGATCAAGGCCGATCCGCGCTACGCCTTCATGTTCTCGGGCATGCTCGTGGCGGACACCATGTCGCAGTTCCTGGCGCGCGTGTTCCGCCTGCCCGGCGACGGCAAGCCGATCTCGATCATCGACGTGTCCGGCGTGCCGAGCGAAATCACTTCGGTGGTGGTCGCGGTGCTCAGCCGCATGGTGTTCGATTTCGCGATCTGGTCGCGCAACGAGCCCAAGCGCCCGATCCTGCTCGTCTGCGAGGAAGCGCATCGCTACGTCCCCAACGAGCGCAACGCCGATGGATCGTCGGTCGGCCGCATCCTCAGCCGGATCGCCAAGGAAGGCCGTAAATACGGCGTCTCCCTCGGCCTGATCACCCAGCGCCCGTCGGATCTGGCCGAAGGCGTGCTTTCCCAGTGCGGCACGATCCTGTCGATGCGCCTGAACAACGAACGCGACCAGGCCTTCGTGAAGGCGGCGATGCCCGAAGGCGCGCGCGGCTTTCTCGATTCGATTCCCGCGCTGCGGAACCGCGAATGCATCGCGGTGGGCGAAGGCGTGGCGACGCCGATCCGCCTGCTGTTCGATAATCTCGACGAGAATAAGCGCCCGGCCTCGGCCGATCCGCTCTTCTCGCAGCTGTGGCGCGAGACCGGCGGCGAGGAAGGTATCCTCGAGCGCACGATCAAACGCTGGCGTTCGCAGGGGAAGTAATTCTTCTTCCTCCCCCTCCGCCTGCGCGAGGGGTCGGGGAGGGACTGTGCTGCGGGGGGAGGAAAGGCCCAGCCCAGGTTGATCGACAGTCGCGGTCTGGGCGGAGATTGCGTGTGTCGTTCAAAAACAGGCACTTGGGACAGTGCTGGTTGACACGGTTGACACCAATATCGCGAAAAACCGGCTTCCCGCGAAAAATGAGGCTTACGACAAGTCAAAGAGCGGCGGGTGTTCCCCCGGCCTCCCCAGCCAAGCAGCCGAAATCCTACATTGCAAGCTGCGACCGGCCATCGCCGACCGGATAGACCGGCCCTGACCCGTATCGACATTCAGCCAGGCATCTCCCGGAGCGGGAGGGGAATTTCGACTATTCGTCGTCGTCGCGCGAGCCGCCGACCGGGACTGCCATCAGGCGGCCAAGCCGCGAGCGGAGCGTGGCGAGATCGTTGCCGCCAAGCTGCTGCACCACCGAGAAACTGACCGAGCGCGGGTTCACCGCCACGCCATTGCGGTACAGCTCGTAATGGAGGTGCGGGCCGGTCGACATGCCGGTCGATCCGACCGCGCCGATCTGCTGGCCCTTGCGCACGCGCTGGCCCGAACGGACAAGGATGCGGCTCAGATGGCCATAGCCGGTGCCATAGCCGCCCGCATGGTTGAGCTTGATGAAATTGCCATAGCCGCTCGAACGGCCGGCGATCACCACCACGCCGTCGGTCGCGGCATAGACCGGCGCGCCCCACGGCGCAGCCACGTCGAGACCCTTGTGCATCCGGGCATAACCCAGGATCGGGTGGCGGCGCATGCCGAAGCCCGAGGAAATACGGCCGGCGGCAGGCATCGCCATCATGCCGGTCTTCGCGCCGCGGCCCGATCCGTCGAACCAGCTGTCGCGCCCGTCGACTTCCATGCGCACCAGCTGCATCTGGTTCGAGCATCCCGCAACGCCGGCATAGAGAAGATTGCCCATCTTCACTTCGCCGGTGGCGGCGCGGGCCTGCTCGACGATGATGTCGAACTTGCAGCCCGAGCCGATGCGGCCGACGGGAATGCGAGTGTTGACCGAGCGGATATAGGCTTCGACTGCCTTGGCCGGGGCACCGGCCGCGCGGGCCGAGCGATAGAGGCTGGGGCCGAACGCGCCCTGGATGCGCAGCGGGGTATTGTCGATCGCGATCGGCGTCTGGATCAGCGCCAGCTCGCCATTGTTGCGCACGACCTTGACGCTCAGGTCGAAGCGGGCACGGAACTCGACTTCCTTGAGCGGTCGCGGCTGCGACTTGTTCTCGCGACGGCCCAGGGTGATGTCGAGCGGGGTGCCGACAGGAATATCGGCCAGCGTGATCGCATCGCCGAGCAGATCGACTACGCGGTCGGCGTCGCCGCCGCCGACTCCGGCGCGCTGGAGCGCGCCCATCAGCGTGCCGCCCGAAGCGAGCTTGGCGACGGTATTGATCTCCGGGCGCTCGGGCGTGTCGCTCAGCGGCGCAACCAGGCCGGTCGCGGCCATGTGACGCCCGCTCTTGGCGCCCTGCGCCAGCGGCGCGATCGCCTGAGCCTTGGCGGCTTCGCGTTCGGCGCCCTGCAGCGCGGCGGGCACATAGCCGTAGATCGGGTTCTCGAAGCCGGGCGAAGCAAGGAATGTCAGCGCGCACAGACCGATGCAGGTGGCGGCGCCGCGGAACCAGGTGACCGAACCGATCCGCGAACCGAGGTCCGGCGTGAAATCGAAATCGGCGAAGCGCGACTTTGCGGCAGGTGCAGGGGCAGCCGCATACGGAATCGCAACCGATCCGCCGCCGACATCCAGCTCATGGTCATTGCGCAGGAACAAGGCGCGCTGCCCCCAAAAGTCGTCAGTGATGCCGACACCCCCGGCACGGGTGCGATCACTGTGTAAGGCAGGGTTTAAAGTCAAATTAAGTAGCCCCTTGGGCGCGCTCCCGTGCGACGACTTGTGCCACAGCAAAGATGAAGGGAAGCTTTCACCAAATTCGCTAACCAATCTCATATGCTTAGAGCGATTCGGCAACAGAGGGGTGTTGCGTAAGGGACGACTCGGAACGATGTTCCGCTTAGTTATGAGTCGGTTCGCGCGTTCTCCCGTCACTGCGGTCCTTGGTCCCACCAACACCGGCAAGACCCATCTCGCGGTCGAGCGGATGTGCGGTCATGCCAGCGGCATGATCGGCTTCCCGCTGCGATTGCTGGCGCGCGAAGTCTATGACCGGGTGGTGCGGATCAAGGGCGCGGAGCAGGTCGCCTTGATCACCGGCGAAGAGAAGATACTACCGCCCAAGGCGCGCTGGTTCCTGTGCACCGCGGAATCGATGCCGCTGGAGCGGGAAACGGCGTTCGTCGCCCTCGACGAGGCGCAGATCGGCGCGGATCCCGAGCGCGGGCATGTCTTCACCGACCGGCTGCTGCGTGCGCGGGGCCGCGAGGAGACGATGATCCTCGGTTCGGATTCGCTGCGCCCGATGCTCAAGGCGCTGGTCCCCGATGCCGAGATCGTCGGGCGGCCGCGCTTCTCGACGCTGAGCTATGCCGGGGCGAAGAAGATTTCCCGCCTGCCGCGCCGTTCGGCGATCGTCGCGTTCAGCGCCGAGGAAGTCTATGCCGTGGCCGAGACGCTGCGCCGGCTGCGCGGCGGCGCGGCGGTGGTGATGGGCGCGCTTTCCCCCCGCACCCGCAACGCGCAGGTCGAGATGTTCCAGGCCGGCGAAGTCGATTATCTCGTCGCCACAGACGCGATCGGCATGGGGCTGAACATGGACGTCCACCATGTCGCCTTCGCCAGCCTCCACAAGTTCGACGGGCGCCGCCAGCGCCGCCTGACCATCGCCGAGATGGCGCAGATCGCCGGGCGGGCGGGGCGGCACCAGAAGGACGGGAGCTTCGGCGCGCTAAACGAACAGGGGCCGGACAGCTTCACGCCCGAGGAAGTGCTGGCGATCGAAGCGCATCAGGTGCCGCGGCTCGAGCATCTCTACTGGCGCGAAGGGGAGCCCGATTTCGCCAGCATCGAGGATCTGATCGGCAGCCTGGAGCGCAAGCCCGACAGCCCCGTGTTGCGCGCCGCGCCCGAAGCAGTCGATCTCGCCGTGCTCAAGCGGCTGGCGGGCGAGGACTGGGTGCGCCAGCGGGTGCGCGATCCGCGCATGGTCGCGCGGCTCTGGTCGGCATGCGGCCTGCCCGATTTCCGCAAGCTGGGCGCCGACCCCCATGCCCGCTTCGTCGGGCGCATCTTCGGCCATCTGAGCGAAGGGCGCGGCCATATCCCGCACCAATGGTTCGCCGACGAGATCGCCCGGCTCGACAATATGGGCGGCGATGTCGAGACGCTGGCCGGGCGGATCGCCGCGGCGCGCAGCTGGGCCTATATCGCCCATCGCGCCGACTGGCTGGAGAACCCGTTCCACTGGGCCGAGCGCACCCGCGCGATCGAGGAGAAACTGTCCGACGCGCTCCACGCCAGCCTGACCCAGCGCTTCGTCGACAAGCGGACCACGGTGCTGCTGCGCCAGATCGGCGCGGACGCGTCGAACCTGCCGGTCGAGATCGGGCCCGAGGGCGAAGTCAGCGTCGAGGAGCATGTGCTGGGGACGCTGGAGGGATTTCGCTTCACGGTGACGCCCGACGCTCGCGCCAGCGACAAGAGGATGCTGCTGGCGGCAGCGGAGAAACGGCTGGCGAGCGAATTGCGCAAGCGCGGCGCAGCGTTGCTGGAGGCGGAGGACCGCGAACTGTCGTTCGACGGGCAAGCGCTGGTGTGGCGCGGCGTCGCGGTCGCCCGGCTCACCCCCGGGCCCAGCCTGGTCCGTCCGAAGATCCTGCTCGACCGCGCCCTGGACGTGCTCGACGCGCAGGCGCGATCGGCGATCCAGGCGCGGCTCGACCGCTGGTTTGCGGCGCATCTCGCGCGCCATCTGCCGGTGCTCGCCAAGCTCGACGCCGCGACCCGCGACCCGCAAGCCGGGGCGCCGCTGCGCGCCATCGCAGGCGCGCTGATCGAAGCGGGCGGGCTGTTGCCGCGCCGCGCAGCGGGGCAGATGGTCGAAGCGCTCGATCCGCAGGCGCGCAAGGCGCTGCGCGCGATGGGCGTCACCATCGGGACGCTCGACCTGTTCGCCCCGGCCCTGCTCAAGCCCGCCGCGGCGCGCTGGCGGCGGATGCTGATGGGTCTTGGCGTGGCGCCGCGCGACGGGGCGACGGTGTTGCCGCGCAATGCGCCGGGTGCCGGCCTCGATCATGGCTACCGGCCGCTGGGCGCGCAGGCGGTGCGCGTCGATCTGGTCGAGCGCATCGCCCGCGCCGCCCATGACAGCAGGAGGGGCCGCAAGCCCTTCGCCCCCGATCCGGCGCTGGCCACGTCGATGGGGCTTCAGCCCGAGACGTTCGCGCGGCTGATGGCGCAGCTCGGCTTCCGCACCGCGCGCGGCGCCGAGGGACAGCCGCCACGCTGGATCTGGCAGGGCCTGACGCCACAGGCCGCGCCCAAGGCCGCGCCGAAGGACAATGCCTTCGCCGCGCTGGCCGAACTCGGGATCGGCAAGTGAGCGGCGAGACGATGCGGATCGACCGCTTCCTGTGGTTCGTCCGGCTGGCGAAGACGCGCAACTGGGCGCAGGATCTGGCCGAGGGCGGTCGTCTGCGCATCGACGGCCGCCGCATCGATCGCGCCCATGCGCCGGTGCGCGTGGGGAATATCATCGCGTTCGTCGGGCACGACCGGCGGGTGAAAGTGATCCGCGTCGAAGCGCTTCCCGCCCGTCGTGGACCACCGGCGGAAGCCCAGGCCTGCTATCAGCAACTCGTAACCGGCGAGTCCTGAGCCGTTTCAGCGTTGCCGAAACGGGGCCCGCACCGGCCCGCTCCCCCATCGGGCCACCCGACGGAAGGCTATTCTATGGGTGGCCGGGTGGGGGAGCGGGCCGGTGCCGACACGGCATAGCCGACAAGACGCTAAAGCTGAGAACGTCTCGCAGGAAGGTCCTATTGATTGACGCGTCGGAATCGCAGGCATAGCAGGAGCCTGATTTTCGCGCTTTAGGGGCCTTTCTCCATGACCTACGTCGTCACCGATGCCTGCATCCGCTGCAAGTATATGGACTGCGTCGAGGTGTGTCCGGTCGACTGCTTCTATGAAGGCGAGAACATGCTCGTCATCAATCCCAGCGAGTGCATCGATTGTGGCGTGTGCGAGCCCGAATGCCCCGCCGAGGCGATCCTTCCGGATACCGAGAACGGCCTGGAAAAGTGGCTGGAGCTCAACAAGACCTATTCGGAGGAATGGCCGAACGTGACCCAGAAGGGCGACGTTCCCGCCGATGCCGACGAAATGAAGGACGTGAAGGACAAGTTCGAGAAGTTCTTCTCGCCCGAGCCCGGCACCGGCAGCTGATCCGCGCGCGCTCGCGGCGCGCCCCCGATCCGGTCGAATCCTCCGAGGCCCGGCGATAAATCCGCCGGAATGCGCAGATTTCTGTGTGTATCAGCGTCGTAACGCTGGTAATTTTATTGCAATCGTGTTAAATACCCTGAGACGGAGGTAGATTCGCCCTCCGCCCGGAGAACGCAATACATATGCCCCGTTCAGCAAGCTCGCCGCGCCTGCCGCGTCCGGGCTTTGCCGCATTCACCCGGGGCCTGTAAATTCACGGAAAGGCTGTACGCATTATGGCTGCCAAGGCGCTGTCCTTCGACGTCGGCGATTATGTCGTTTACCCCAAGCACGGCGTTGGCCGTGTGATCGAGCTTCAGAAACAGGAAATCGCGGGCATGCAGCTTGAGCTGTATGTGCTGCGCTTCGAAAAGGAAAAGATGACCCTGCGCGTTCCGACCAACAAGGCGGAAAGCGTCGGCATGCGCAAGCTCTCCAGCGACAAGACGCTTCGCGAAGCGCTCGACACGCTCAAGGGCAAGCCCAAGGTCAAGCGCACCATGTGGTCGCGCCGCGCCCAGGAATATGAAGCGAAGATCAATTCGGGCGACCTCGTGTCGATCGCCGAAGTGGTCCGCGACCTGTTCCGCGCCGACGACCAGCCCGAGCAGAGCTATTCGGAGCGCCAGATCTTCGAAGCGGCCGCGAGCCGCCTCGCCCGCGAACTCGCGGCGATGGAAGAGATTGACGAGCCGGCCGCGCTCGAAAAGCTCCTGGAAATCCTGCGCAAGGCCGCGGTGACCTGGAACAAGGACAAGGTGCCCGCATAAGCGCGGTTTCACCGGACTTTCCGGAAAGGGGCGACGGAGCGATCCGCCGCCCCTTTTCTTTGCCCGCGAACAAGTGTATTGGTTATGCAATACAGTTGAAACGGGAGGATCGACCATGCGCATTCTGCTTCTCGCCGCCGCGCTCGTGCCGCTGGCCGGCTGCCATGCGAGCTGGGATCATGACGGCGCGAGCCAGGGCAACGGCACCAGCCATGCCAGCCGCGACGCGATTCCGGCGCAGGGCACCGGCGGCGCGCGCACCTTCGCCGCGAAGGACTTCACCGAAGTCGAGCTGTTCGGCCCCGACAATGTCGACGTGAAATACGGCGAAACCTTCTCGGTCCGCGCCGAGGGCGATGCGAAGATGCTCGACGAACTCGACATCACCGTCCGCAACGGCACGCTGCGCATCGGCCGCAAGAGCCAGGGCTGGGGCTGGAACCGGTCGGACGGCGCCGCGGTGCGCGTGACGGTGACCCTGCCCAAGCTGACCGGCGCCAAGCTGACCGGATCGGGCGACCTGAACGCCGACAAGGGCGAAGGCGATTTCGACGCCGAACTGACCGGTTCGGGCAATCTGACCATCGCGGCGCTGACCGGCGGCAATGTCGATCTCGAAGCGACCGGATCGGGCGACATCAAGATCTCGGGCACCGCGACCCGCATCGAAGCCGATGTGATGGGATCGGGCGACATCGACGCGCGCGGCCTCGCGGCGACCGCCGCCAAGGTCGACATCATGGGATCGGGCAGCGTCTATGGCACGGTCAAGGGCGAGGCGAAGGTCTCGATCATGGGATCGGGCGACGCCGAGCTGAGCGGCGGCGCGAAGTGCAACAGCAGCATCATGGGGTCCGGCGAAGCCAAGTGCAGCTGACAGGTCCTTGATTTGGGCGGTGCCGGCCCGCTCCCCCACCCGGCCACCCACGAGCGTAAACAGTTTGGGTGGCCGGGTGGGGAGCGGGCCGGCACCGTTTGCGCAAGTCATTGCGCCGAAAACCACGAAGTGCGAGTCTGCGGCATGCGCTGGCTCGCCTCCCTGTTTCTGTTCCTGCTGACGGCGTCGGCCGCGCCGGACGAGAAAACGTTCCTTGTCTCCGGCTTCGACCGCGTCCGCATCGACGGGCCATTCGAAGTCGAAGTCCGGACCGGATCGACCCGCGCGGTCGCGATCGGCGATACCAAGGCGCTTCAGCGGCTGTCGCTGCGCGTCGATGGCGGAACGCTGGTCGTCAGCGCGGGCGCCGAGGGCTGGACGCAGCCGACCGGCCAGCAGATCGCCACGCCCCGGATCATCGTCGCCACCCCTGCCCTGCGCGCCTTGCTGGTCAATGGCGGCGGGCGGGTGCGCGCCGCGGCGATGAAGGGTGCGCGAGTCGAGATCGGACTGAACGGCGGCGGCACGGTGACGGTCGGCGCGATCCAGACCGAGGACCTCAACGTCACGCTGAGCGGCACCGGCGCGATGACGCTGGGCGGCACGGCGCGGCGCGCGCGCATCCGGTCGAACGGCGCGGGCGGGATCGACGCGAGCGGCCTGACCGCCGGAGACGCCACCTTATTGTGGGAAAGCGCCGGCGGCCTCAGGATCGGCGTGCGCTACACCAGCCAGATCTTCGCTATGGGCCTCGGCACGGTGCAGATCCTCGGCACGCCCGAATGCCGGATCAGCGGCAATGGCCCGGTGCTATGCCAAGGCAAAGTGGTTCGGCGCTAGGCAGCAATCGGGAAGCGCAGCAGCTTCCCTTCGACCGCAATCAGCGCCTGCGCGTCCGGACCCACTGCGCGAACGATCTCCGGATGGTGCGCATCCAGCCCCCCGGTCAGCGCCCCGAACGCCGGCAGGATCAGCTTGGTCCGCGTCGCGACGAAGCAGCGCCGCGCAACGCTGCGCCCGCGCACCTGCACGCGCAGCTTGGGGTGGAAATGCCCCGAAAGCTCCGGCCGCACCTCGCGCGGATCGGCTTCGTGGCGCAGCAACAGGCCTTCGACTTCGGCTTCCTCATGGATCGTGCCGCCGAACGGATCGTCGAGCGCCACATCATGGTTGCCGGTGATCCAGCGCCAATCGAGCCGCGCGGTCAGCCCAAGCAGCAGGTCGCGCGCGGCTTCGGGCAAGCGTTCGGCGCCGCCCGAATCGTGGAAGCTGTCGCCGAGGCACCACAGCTCTGCCGCGCCGGTACGGTCCGCCAGATCGGCGACCGCGCTCAATGTCGCAATCGAATCATAGGGCGGTAGCATCTGCCCGCGCGCGGCGAACCAGCTGGCTTTCTCGAAATGGAGATCGGCGACGAGCAAGGCGCGCCGCGCCGGCCAGTAGAGCGCGCCCTGAGGCAGCGCCATCAACTCGTGGCCAGCGAACGAAAGGGGAACCATTTCCCCGCTATCGTCGCCGCTACCGCTCACGTCAACAGCGCTGGATCGGCACCGCGCGGCCATTGATCGTCAGTACGCCATGCTTCTGATCAGTGCGCGACACGGTGTAGCGCAATTGCTCAGGCGATTTCAGCTTTTCGACTCCGCCATATTCGCTGTCCAGTGCGACGCGCTCATGGATCGTTTCGGTCACGGTATCGCCGTCGAGCTTCCACGTGCCGATATTGCCGGCATTCTCCAGCCGCCCATCGGCTTCGTAAGTGACGACCAGATCGGTCGAGCATTCGCCGGCGAACGACCAGGTGCCGATCATCCAGCTCGCCAGGTCACCCGCGGGCGCCATGCTGTTCCCATCCGGCTCACCGGTAGGCGGTGCATTGGGCGCAGTGGGCGTCACCGCTTCGTTCTTCGGCTGGGGGGCCTGTTCCTGACACGCGGACAGGGCAACCAGAACCGTCGCCGCCAGCAGAACCCGCTTCACCATGATCCCCACTCCCTTGCCGCCCGTCTAACCGATCGGGACGGCGCGCGGTAGACGGATCAGGCGGCCTCGACCTGCTTCGCCTGTGCCATTTCGCCCAGTCCGCCAAGGATTCGCACCCAGCTGCGCATCCCCTTGTGGAAGCTTTTCAACTCGTATTTCTCGTTGGGCGAATGGATATTGTCGTCGGCCAGCGCGAAGCCGACCAGCACCGTATCCATGTCGAGGATCGAGCGGATCGAAGTCACCACCGGGATGCCGCCGCCGCAGCCGATCAGCGCCGCCTTGCCCCATTCTGCATCGAGCGCGCCGCGCGTCGCCGCAACCGCCGGGCTGTCGCTCGGCACGGTCACCGCCGGGCTGCCGGGGCCACGCGAGGTGAAGACGGCTTCGCAATCGGCGGGAAGCCGGTCGCGGACATGACGTTCGAACGCCGCCCACACCTTGTCCGGATCCTGCCGCCCGACGAGACGGAAGCTGATCTTGGCATGCGCTTCGGCCGGGATCACCGTCTTGAAGCCTTCGCCGGTATAGCCGCCCCAGATGCCGTTCACTTCGGCGGTCGGCCGCGCCCAGATCTGTTCCAGCGCGTCCGTGCCCGCTTCGCCCGCCGGCACGCGCAGCCCGACATCGCCAAGGAATTCGGCATCGTCGAAGCCGAGCGCGTCCCACGACTGACGCACCCCGGCGGGCACCGGATCGACGCCATCGTAGAAGCCGTCGAGCGTCACGCGGCCGTCCTTGTCCTTCATCTCGCCGAGGATCGTCGCGAGCAGCTGGATCGGGTTGCGCGCCGCCCCGCCATACAGGCCGGAGTGGAGATCGCGCCGCGCCGCCTTGATCGTCACTTCGCCCGCGGCCATGCCGCGCAGGCCGATGGTCAGGCCGGGCGTGTCGGCATCCCACATCAGCGTGTCGCAGATCAGCGCGAAATCGGCCTTCAGCTCTTGGGCATGTTCGCGCAGGAACGGCTCGAGGCTGACCGAACCCGATTCCTCCTCGCCTTCGAACAGGATCGTGACCTTGCACGGCAGCGCGCCCGTGGTTTCCTTCCAGGCGCGGCACGCCTCGACAAAGGTGCGCAGCTGGCCCTTGTCGTCGCTGGCGCCGCGGCCGACGATGATCTCGCCGCCATTCGCGCCATCCTCGAGCGAGGGATCGAACGGATCGCGCCGCCACAGCTCGATCGGATCGACCGGCTGGACGTCGTAATGGCCATAGAACAGCACATGAGGGCCGGGTCCATCATGATGCGCCACCACCATCGGATGCCCCGGCGTCTGCGCCACACGCGCGTCGAAACCGATATCGGACAGCTCGGCGGCGAGCAGCGCGGCGGCCTTCTGGCATTCCCGGGCATAAGCGGGGTCGGTCGAAACCGACTGGACGCGCATCAGCGCAAAGAGGCGTTCGAGCGTGTCGTCGAGATGCGTCTCGATATAATCGAGCGCTGCGGTGTCGCTGTTTTTCATCGCCGGGAAATAGGCCTCACGACGGGGGCGAACAACCCCGCTTGCCTCCGCACGACGCTTGATCCACCACCCTGCCCATGACCAGTCTTTCCCCCGCCGGCACCGAAGCCGCCGACATCCTGGCCGCGCTCGGCTGCCCCCTCACCGCCGCCGGGCGCACCTCGCCGGTCGACGGATCGACCATGCCCGCCGTTCCCGAATGCGAGTCGGTCGATGCCGCCATCGCCCGCTCGGTCACTGCGTTCGAAGCGTGGCGTTCGGTGCCCGGCCCGGTGCGCGGCCAGCTCGTCCGGCTGTTCGGCGAAGCCTTGCGCGAGCATCGCGACGCGCTGGGCCGGCTGGTGACGATCGAGACCGGCAAGCCGCTTTCCGAAGGCGTCGGCGAAGTGCAGGAGATGATCGACATCTGCGAATTCGCGGTCGGCCTTTCCCGCCAGCTTTACGGCCTGACCATCGCCAGCGAGCGCGCGAGCCATCACATGCGCGAGATGTGGCACCCGCTGGGGCCGGTCGCGGTGATCAGCGCGTTCAACTTTCCGGTCGCGGTCTGGGCATGGAATGCCTGCCTCGCGCTGGTCTGCGGCGACAGCGTGTTGTGGAAGCCGAGCGAGAAGACGCCTGTCACCGCATGGGCCGTCCAGTCGGTGTTCGATCGGGTGGTGAAGGACTTCGGCGCCCCCGAGGGCCTGTCGCAACTCGTCACCGGCGGACGCGATGCGGGCGAGGCGCTTGCCCGCGATCCGCGCATCCCGCTCGTCTCGGCGACCGGCAGCGTGCCGATGGGCCGCGCGGTCGCCACGGTCGTCGCCGGGCGTCTGGGCCGCAGCCTGCTCGAACTGGGCGGCAATGCCGCGACGATCGTCGCCCCCACCGCCGATCTGGAACTGGCGTTGCGCGCCATCGCGTTCGGCGCGGCGGGCACGACCGGCCAGCGCTGCACCACGATGCGGCGGCTGATCGTGCATGACAGCATCTACGACGCGCTGCTGCCGCGCCTGAAAAAGGCGTTCGGATCGCTGCGCATCGGCGATCCGCGCAAGGGCGACACGCTGATCGGTCCGATGATCGATGCCGGCGCGGTCAAGGCGATGAGCGCGGCGCTGGAACGCGCGCGCGCCGAAGGTGGCGAAGTGACCGGCGGCGAATGGCTGGGCGATTGCTATGTCGCGCCGGCGCTGGCCGAGATGCCGGGCCAGAGCGATCTGGTGCGCGAGGAGACCTTCGCCCCGATCCTCTATGTCCTGCGCTATTCGGAGTTCGACGAAGCGATCGCGCTTCAGCGCGACGTGCCGCAGGGCCTGTCCTCGTCGATCCTGACCAACGATCTGCGCGAAGCCGAGGCGTTCCTGTCGGCCACGGGCTCCGATTGCGGCATCGCCAATATCAATATGGGCACGAGCGGCGCCGAGATCGGCGGCGCGTTCGGCGGCGAGAAGGAAACCGGCGGCGGGCGCGAGTCCGGATCGGACAGCTGGAAGGCCTATATGCGCCGCCAGACCCAGAACGTGAATTACGGCCGCACCCTGCCGCTGGCGCAGGGCGTCGAATTCGACCTGTGACGGGAAAGGGCGGGGCGCCGAAGCACCCCGCCCCTCGCTTCAGCCGATATCGGCGATCAGGAAGGCGATCACCACCACGGTGACCACCAGCAAAGCGGCGATGGCATAGCCGGTCATCGACGGCTTGAACGCCTTGGGATGATCGGCGCGAAGCTGGTCCATCTTCGCCTGCATCCCCGGCCGCGAGGACAGCGAGCCGCGCTGGAGGATCGGGGCGCTGGTCATGAACAGCAATGCGCGTTCGACTTCGGCGGGCATCACATCGGGATAGCGCCGGAGAATGTCCTCGACCGCCGCGACGGTGGTGTCGGCCGCGTCGCGCGGAACGGTCCATTCGGGGTTGGATTCATGTTCGATAATCATCGGATACTGCCTTGCATGGCGCGCGCCGCTGCCCGTGGCAGCCCGGCGCACGCATCGTATTGAGCGCCCGCCCGATCAGGCCGGGCAGGCGAATTGCTTGAAATGGGGAAGGATCAGGCCAGTGGCGGCGCGCGCGGCTGCGCGGCGATGCGCCAGCGCAGCGGCTGCTGGATCGTCCCGGCCGCGGCGACCGGAGCGACCGGGGCGCTCGCGACATGGACAAGCGCCGGCGCCAGCGGAAGCAGCGCCGGACCATCGTCGAAATCGCGGCCCGAACCGGGCTTCGATCCATGAACGGTCCGCCGCGCATCGACATGGCGGTCCTGCGATTGCAGCGCATGGGGAGCCGGCGACTGGGCGCTGACGATCGTGACGCCATTGCTGCCCGGCGCCCCGCCCGGATCGGGCAGGACGGCAAGGAACAGCGCGACCGCGAAGCAAAGCAACGCGGTGCCTGCCGAACGGAAGCGTTCGAGGGTCACGCTCGGACTATAGGGTATCGGGGCCGAAAAAGCGACCCGGGCAGCGGTCGAACGGACATGACCGGCAAGCAGCCGCTCGATCTGCGCGAGCGGAAGCCACCGGTCACGTCGCCCCTATCAAGGACGGCAGCGCTTATTTCTTGCTGTCGAGATGATCCTTGTAGATCGCGGCGCCGCCACCGAGATACGCCCCGATCGCGAAGCCGATGGCCGTGCCGATGCCCGGAACGATCGAACCGACAGCCGCGCCGATCGCCGCGCCCGTACCGATCGGCACCAGGCCGCCTGCCGCACGCTCATATTCGCGCGCCTCGAATTCCTGAGCGGCCTGTTCGCCCTGCTCGTGCCGAATACGCCTTGCCCGCCGCTGGATGTCGTCGTCGATCCGTCCAAATCCGCTCCGCATGAGTTTCATCCCTGCCAGATTGCGCCTCCAGTCAGAAGTGGCGGAATCGTTAATTAGTTCCACACCATCGCGATATTCGGCAGACTATTCGGTCGGAATTGGATGTATCAAAATATAGTTCTCGTGTTTATTTCGATCTATCAGTATTTTATCTTGGATGCTTACTAAAGCGACCGCGCGATCAGCAGCTTCATGATCTCGCTCGATCCGCCATAGATGCGCTGGACGCGGCTGTTCCGGAACATCCGCGCGATCGGATAGTCGTTGATATAGCCATAGCCGCCGTGGAGCTGGAGACAGGCGTCGACGATCTCCCACTCGGTCTCGGTCACCCACAGCTTGGCGATCGCGGCGGTGGTCAGGTCGAGCGTGCCGTCGACATAGCGCTGGACGCAATCGTTGACATAGACCTTGGCCACCGTCGCCTTGGCCTTGCATTCGGCCAGCTTGAACTGGGTGTTCTGGAAATCGAAGATGCGCTGGCCGAACGCCTCGCGTTCCTTGACATAGTCGGTGGTGGTTTCGAGCGCGCGTTCCATCGTCTGGACGCTGCCGACGGCGATGATCAGCCGTTCGCGCGGCAGCTCGGCCATCAGCTGGCGGAAGCCCTGCCCTTCGCGGTCGCCCAGCAGATTGTCGGCGGGCACCCACACATCGTCGAAGAACAGCTCGCTGGTGTCCTGCGCATCCTGCCCGATCTTGTCGAGCGCCTTGCCCCGGCGGAATCCCTCGGCCTGGTCCGCTTCGACCACCAGCAACGACACGCCCTTGCCGCCCAGCGCCGGATCGGTCTTGGCGACGACGATGATGAAGTCGGCGATCTGGCCGTTCGAGATGAAGGTCTTCGCGCCGTTGATGCGATAGCCGTTGCCGTCCTTCAGCGCGGTGGTGCGGATCGCCTGCAGGTCCGATCCGGCGCCCGGCTCGCTCATCGCGATTGCCGCGACGCTCTCGCCCGAACAGAGTTTGGGCAGCCAGCGCCGCTTCTGCTCCTCGGTGCCGTGCGCCAGCACATAGGGCAGGATGATCACATTGTGCAGCGACAGGGCGAACCCCTCGACGCCGTGCTTCGCGACTTGCTCGACCAGCGCGACATCGTGGCGGAAATCGCCGCCCGCGCCGCCATATTCGGTGGGAATCGCGACGCCGAGCAGCCCGGCCTCGCCTGCCTGCCGCCAGAAGCTGCGATCGACCTGCCCTTCGTCGCGCCATTTCTGGATGCGTTCGGGCGTCGCTTCGCGTTCGAAGAAGCGCGCAGCGCTGTCGGCCAGCAATTCGATCTCGGGATCGCGCATACAGGCAGGCGGCGGCACGTCGAGTACGGGCATGCGAGTCTCCTTATCGAAAGGTGCCGGCGGCGCGCAGTTCGGCGATCCGCTCCGGGGAATAGCCGAGCCCGGCGAGCAAAGCCTCGGTATCCTCGCCTACCTCGCGCGGCGGCGTGGGCGGATCGGCAGGCGTGCCCGACAGGCGCGGCGCGGGGGCAGGCTCGGTCTTGCCGCCCACTTCGATGAAGGTGCCGCGCGCGGCGTTGTGCGGATGCGCCGCAGCCTCGGCCATTGTCAGGATCGGCGCGACGCAGGCGCCGGTCGAATCGAACGCATCGACCCATTCGTCGCGCGGGCGCGTGGCGAACAGCGCATCGAGCCGCGCGATCTGCCGCGTCCAGCCCGACGGATCGAGCTGGCTGGCGAAATCGGGATCGTCCTTCAGCCCCAGCCCTTCGACCAGCACCGCCCAGAATTGCGGCTCGATCGCGCCGACCGAGATGAACTTGCCGTCGCTACAGGCATAGGTGCGGTAGAAGGGCGCCGCGCCGCTCAGCATCGTCGCGCCCGGCCCGTCGCGCCACAGCCCGGCGGCACGCATCCCCCAGCTCATCGCCGCGATCATCGCCGCGCCGTCGGTCATCGCGGCATCGACCACCTGCCCCGCGCCGCCGCGCTGCACCGACAGCAGCGCCGCGAGCATCCCGAAGGCGAGCATCATCCCCCCGCCGCCATAGTCGGCGACATAGTTGAACGGCGGTACGGGCGGCTGACCGGGGATGCCGATCCCTTCCAGCACACCCGCTATGGCGATGTAATTGATGTCGTGCCCCGGCGCGTCCGCCAGCGGCCCTTCCTGCCCCCATCCGGTCATCCGGCCATAGACCAGCTTCGGATTGTCGCCGATCAGCAGCTCCGGCCCCAGCCCCAGCCGTTCCATCACGCCCGGACGGAACCCCTCGATCACGCCATCGGCGCTGCGGCACAGGTCGCGCGCCACGGACACCCCCTCGGGTGTCTTGAGGTCGATCACCGCGGACCGGCGCGAGCGGGCCAGCGAACGCGGGCCGAAGCCGCCGCCGTGCCGCTCGATCCGGATCACTTCGGCGCCATGATCGCCCAGCATCATCGCGCAGAACGGGCCCGGCCCGATCCCGGCGAATTCGACGATGCGCAATCCCGCAAGCGCCCCGGCCATCATCCTCTCCCGGAGCGTGGAACCGCTCGCTTACATCGGTGTAAGTGAGCATGGCTTTCCCCGCAATCCGTCACGGATGGGGTTGCGCGCGCGGCCATGATCCGTAGAGGAGCGCGCTCATGGATCAGGTCAAAATCGCCCGCGCGCTGCTCTCGGTCTCCGACAAGAGCGGAATCATCGAACTCGGCCAGGCACTCGCCCGCCACGGTGTCGAACTCGTCTCCACCGGCGGCACCGCCACTGCGCTGCGCGATGCGGGGCTGACGGTCAGCGACATTTCCGACCTGACCGGCTTTCCCGAGATGATGGATGGCCGGGTCAAGACCCTCCACCCCAAGGTTCATGGCGGCCTGCTCGCGGTGCGCGACGACGCCGGGCACATGGCTTCGGCGAACGAGCATGCGATCGGCATGATCGATCTGGTCGTGGTCAATCTCTACCCCTTCGCCGCTACCGTCGCGAAGGGCGCGGACCGCGACACGATCATCGAGAATATCGATATCGGCGGCCCGTCGATGGTCCGCTCGGCGGCGAAGAACCACGCCTTCGTCACGATCGTCACCGATCCGGCCGACTATGCCGAGCTGATCGCGGCGATGGACGCCAATGGTGGCGCGACGAGCCTCGATTTCCGCAAGCGCCTCGCCGCGCGCGCCTTTGCCGCCACCGCGACTTATGACGGGATGATCGCCAGCTGGTTCGGCTTTGCCGATCAGCAACAGCTGTTCCCCGAAACGCTGCCGATCACGCTGAAGCACAATGCCACGCTGCGCTATGGCGAGAATCCGCACCAGCAGGCGGCCTTCTATGCCGCGACCGGCCCCTCGACGCCCGGCATCGGCCAGGCGCGGCAGGTGCAGGGCAAGGAGCTGAGCTACAACAACCTCAACGACGCCGATGCCGCGCTCGAACTGATCAGCGAGTTCCGCGATGCCGATCCGTCGGTGGTGATCGTCAAGCACGCCAATCCCTGCGGTGTTGCGACCGCGGCGACGCTGGAGGAAGCCTATGCCGCGGCATTTGCTTGCGACACCGTGTCGGCGTTCGGCGGGATCATCGCGCTGAACCGCACGCTGGACGAAGCGACTGCCAAGGCGATCGCGGGCATCTTCACCGAAGTGGTGGTGGCACCCGACGCCGACGAAGCGGCGCTTGCCGTGTTCGCCGCGAAGAAGAATCTCCGCCTGCTGCTGACCGGCGAGCTGCCCAATCCGGCGCGCGGCGGGATCACCGCCAAGTCGATCACCGGCGGCTGGCTGATCCAGTCGCGCGACAATGGCGCGGTTGCGCAGAGCGATCTCAAGGTTGTGACCAAGCGCCAGCCGACCCCGAGCGAACTCGCCGACTGCCTGTTCGCGTGGAAGGTCGCCAAGCACGTCAAGTCGAACGCCATCGTCTATGCCAAGGGCGGCAGCACCGCCGGCGTTGGCGCGGGCCAGATGAACCGCCTCGAATCCGCGCGCATCGCCGCGTGGAAGGCCAAGGACGCTGCCGAAAAGGCCGGCTGGGAAACCCCGCGCACGATCGGCTCGGCGGTCGCTTCGGACGCCTTCTTCCCCTTCGCCGATGGCCTGCTGGCGGCGGTCGAAGCCGGCGCCACCGCCGTGATCCAGCCGGGTGGATCGATCCGCGACGAGGAAGTCATCGCCGCAGCCGACGCAGCGGGCCTCGCGATGATCTTCACCGGAATGCGCCACTTCCGGCACTAAGTGCTTCCTCTCCCTCTCCCGCCTTCGCGGGAGAGGGAGAGGGGTACGGTATCACACCGTGCCGTCGATCCGCGGCGTCTGTTCCTTGGGCATCTTCTGGAACAGCGCCCGGTCCTCGGGGCCGAAGGCCAGCTTGAGCAGCACCGCGAAATAGGCCGCCAGCATCAGCGGGATGCCCGCGGTCAGCTGGAGCCATTCGGGCAGCTTGCTGATCAGCACGCCGGTCCCCGCACAGGCGATCATCGCCGCGAACAGGCCCCAGCGCAGCCCCGACACGCGCTGGCCGAGCAGGCTGGAGAGCAGCCAGCTCTTGATCACCGATCCGACCAGCAGCGAGAAGGCGAGCGCCAGCGCCGGGCCGACGGCCTGATAGGCGATGGGATAGCCCAGATCGCGGATGATGATGACGAACACGAAGCTGAGCACGGCCTGAAGGCACAGCATGCCCGTAGAGATCATCAGATTGCGGTGGCGCGCGATATAGACCAGCCCGCCCTCGGCGATCGCACCGGGTGCCGCGAACACTTCGGCCGCGAGCAGGATGCACAGCGCCGCCGAACCCGCGACGAAGCCGTGCCCGAGCAAGCCGAGCACCCCGTCCGAAGTGATGCCGATGGTGATCGCGATCGCCGCCTGCACCGCGATCACCCAGAAGGCGACCTGCCGCACCTGCTTGGCGACGGCGCCCATGTCGCCCGCCGCAAGGCTGCGCGTGACGACGGGCCCGAGGATCGGATCGAAGGTGGTCTTGAGCCGCTGTGCCGGCGAAGCGAGCTGCTGCGCCATATAATAGATGCCGACCACGGCGGGCGAGAACAGCACGCCCAGGATGAAGCGATCGATGTTGCGCGATCCCCACTCCAGCGCATCGGCTCCGGCCAGCGGCGCGTTGGCGCGCGCCATCTGCCACAGCTTCACCGGATGGGGCCGCCAGCCATGCGGCACGCCATACATGCGGATCAGCGGCACCATCGCTGCGATCAGCATCGCGAAGGTGGCCAGCACGTACGAGATGATCAGCCCGTCGCGCGACGAATACCATGCCAGCACGAACGCCGCGCCGCTGATCGTCCACGGCTCGACGATCGCCCGCGCCGTCACCGACGCGCCGACATTGTGCCGGTACGCCAGCGCCGAAAAGGCCACGTCGCACCATGCCAGCGCGAAGACGATGCTGGGCAGCAGCCATTCGAGCCCCGTCGCCTGGCTGTTGGGGAACATGATCTGCGGGAACAGCCCCAGCACGAAACTGGCGCAGACCGATGCGATCAGCGCGACCACCAGCGCATCGGCGACGACGTGGTTGTGCGGCCGGCTGGTGGTGGACAGCGCTTGCGCCAGCCCGCGCTTGAGCCCGAGCGTGGACAGCAACGCCGCGATCTCGATGACCAGCACCGCCAGCGCGAACCGCCCGACCACTTCGGGACCATACCAGCGCCCGGCGATGAACAGGAACGGCAAGCGCCCCGCGAGACGGATCACGAATCCGAGGATATTGGTCCGCCCGCCCTTGGCGAGCTGGGCGATGTCGTCGGGTTTCTCAGTCACGCGCGGTCGCTGCCCATCGTGCCCCGGGATTAGGCCCAAGACGGCCAAAAGCCAATGGAATCAACGCTCCGTGCTCCAGCCCTGCCAGTCCGATGCCTTCTTGCCGCTCTTGCGATACTGCATCGTCCCGCCGCGGCGGCCGATCTCCCACATCGTCGCGGCACGCGGGCCATCGACGATGAACAGACTGCGGCCCAGCTGTCCGGCCAGCGTGCCGTCCGCGGCCGTAGGCGGCTTGCCGCCGGAGCGGATCCAGACGAGCGCCACGACTTCGTCGCGCGCCGCCACCTCCGCATTGGGCGCCCCCGCCGAAATGCCGACCAGGATCGCTTCGCCCTTCGCGTCGCGCCCGAGATAGAGTGTGCGGCCGCCGGGGGCCGAACCGGCGGGCGTGACCGACGCGAAGAACTGCGCGCTGCTCGCCATCGCGGCATCGGCTTCGAAATCCGGAGCCTGCTCCTGCGCCATCGCAGGCACGGCGACGACGGATGCCACGACCATGCCGAACGCCATCAAACCCGTCCGCATCTGCGTCTCTCCTTAGTGCGCCGCGCCCCAGCTGGAACCCACACCGATCTCGACGCCCAGCGGCACGCTGAGCTTCACCGCCGGTTCGGCAGCGGTCGCCATCACGCGTTCGATCACGGGCCTGGCGGCTTCGACATCGCCTTCGGGCAGTTCGAACACCAGTTCGTCATGCACCTGAAGCAGCATCCGCACGTTCGGCAGCCCGGCTTCGGCCAGCGCGGGCCCCATCCGCGCCATCGCGCGCTTGATGATGTCGGCGCTGGTGCCCTGGATCGGCGCGTTGATCGCGGCGCGCTCGGCCCCCTGACGGACATGCTGGATCGGCGCCTTGATCTGCGGGAACCAGGTCTTGCGGCCGAACAGGGTCGTGGTGTGGCCGCGCTGGCGGGCCCCCTCCAGCGTCTCGTTGATATAGGCCGAGATGCCGGGGAAGCGCTCGAAATAGCGCGAGATCATCGCCTGCGCTTCGTCGGCGTCGATTTCCAGCCGGCTCGCCAGACCCCAGCGCGAGATGCCGTAGAGGATCGCGAAGTTGATCGTCTTCGCCCGCCCGCGAGTATCGCGATTGACCTCGCCGAACAGCTCGTTGGCGGTCGCGGCGTGAATGTCCTCGCCGCGCAGGAACGCTTCGCGCAACTGGGGCACGTCGGCCATATGCGCCGCCAGCCGCAGCTCGATCTGCGAATAGTCGGCCGCGAGGATGACGTTGCCCGGCTCCGCCACGAACGCGTCGCGAATCTGGCGGCCGATCTCGGTGCGGATCGGGATGTTCTGGAGGTTGGGATCCGTCGAACTCAGCCGCCCGGTCTGCGCGCCGGTCAGCGAGTAGCTGGTATGCACCCGCCCGGTGTCGCGGTCGATCTGCGCCTGCAGCGCGTCGGTATAGGTGGACTTCAGCTTCGACAGCTGGCGCCATTCGAGGACGAGGCCGGCGATGGCGACACCCTCGGCCTTCATCTTCTCCAGCACGGTGACGTCGGTGGAATAGGCGCCGGACTTGCCCTTCTTGCCCCCCTTGAGGCCCATCTTGTCGAACAGGATCGCGCCAAGCTGCTGGGTCGATCCGATCTGGAAGGGCTGGCCCGCCTCGGCCTGAATCTCTTCCTCCAGGCGTGCCATCTCCTGCGCGAAGCGGCTCGACAGCAGCGACAGCTGATCGCGGTCGACCTTGATCCCCGCGCGCTCCATCGCCGCGACCACCGGGATCAGCGGCCGGTCGACCATCTCATAGACGCGCGTCGCGCCCTCATAGGCCAGCCGCGGCTTGAACCGGGTCCACAGCCGCCAGGTGACGTCGGCATCCTCGCCGCCATATTGGGTGGCCGCGTCGAGCGGCACCTGCGCGAAGCTGATCGCTTTCTTGCCGGTCCCGGTCACATCCTTGAATGCGATGCAGCTATGTTCGAGCACCGCATGCGCGACTTCGTCCATCCCGTGCCCGGCGAGCGACTGGCCCGCGTCGAGATCGAAGCTCATCACCATCGTGTCGTCGATCGGCGTCACGTCGAGGCCGTGGCGGATCAGCACGTTGATGTCATATTTGATGTTGTGCCCGATCTTGAGCACGCTCGGATCGGTCAGCAGCGGGCGGAGCAGCCGCACCACATCGTTCAGCGGCAGCTGCGGCGGCGCCTCGGCGAACATGTCGTCGCCGCTCTTGTGGCCGATGGGGATGTAGCAGGCCCGACCGGGCTTGGTCGCGAGGCAGATGCCGACCAGCGCCGCGTTCATGGCATCGAGCGAATCGGTCTCGGTATCGATCGCGATGGTGCCGCTGGCACGGCTCTCGGCGATCCATGCCTCCAGCCGCTCGATGCTGGTCACCGTTTCATAGGCATTGCAGTCGATCGGGGGCAGCTCGACGAAGTTCGGCGCGTCCGACGCGGAAAGCGCCACCGCAGCCGCGACCGGATCGGCGGTCTCACGCCCCGGTGCATGTGCGGCCATGCGCGACAGCAGCGTCTTGAACCCCTGATCCTCGAGGAAAGCCCGCAGCGGTTCGGGCGGGATGCCGTCGAGTTTCAGCTCGTCGAGCGTCATCGGCACGGCGGTGTCGGTATGGAGCGCGACCAGCTTGCGCGAAAGCAACGCCATGTCGCGATGCTCGATCAGATTGTCGCGCATCTTGCTCGGCTTCATCCCCGGCGCGGCTTCGAGCACCGCGTCGAGATTGCCGAACTCGCCGATCAGCTTGGCGGCGGTCTTGGGGCCGATGCCGGGCACGCCGGGGACGTTATCGACCGTATCGCCCATCAGCGCGAGGACGTCGCCCAATTGCTCGGGCTGCACCCCGAACTTGGCCTCGACATATTCCGGCCCGCGCCGCTCATTCTTCATCGTGTCGAGCATGTCGACGCCGGGCTGGATCAGCTGGGCCAGATCCTTGTCCGAACTGACGATGGTGACGCTCCATCCAGCCTCGACCGCGCGGCAGGTGTAAGTCGCGATGATATCGTCCGCTTCGAACCCCTCCTCCTCGATGCACGGCAGCGAGAAGGCGCGGGTCGCCTCGCGGATCAGCGGGAATTGCGGGATCAGGTCTTCCGGGGGCGGCGGGCGCTGCGCCTTGTACTTGTCGTAGAGATCGTTGCGGAAGGTGTGCGATCCCTTGTCGAGCACCACCGCAAGGTGAGTCGGTCCTTCCGCCTTGTCGAGCGCGTCGGCCAGCTTCCACAGCATCGCGGTATAGCCATAGACTGCACCCGCCGGGGTGCCATGCCGGTTCGTCAGCGGGGGCAGCTGATGATAGGCGCGGAAGATATAGCCGGAGCCGTCGACGAGATAGAGATGTGGCATCGGCGAGGGGATAGCCGAGCCGGGGGACGGAACAAAGCCCCCCGGCACAGGCGGTCTTCAGGCCATCACGACATTCTGGAGCGAGAAGGTGAACGGCGTCGCGGTCGGGCCGGCACCGCCGCCGGACATGACGATATCGGCGCTGGCGATGCCGAGCAGCGAAATCTCGGTATTGATCTCGGACAGGATCGCCGAATTCATCACCTCGCCTTGCACCACCTGCGACGCGACGCCGATCCAGATCGTCGGCTTGAACTGAAACGCCGCCGTCTGGCCAGGCGCGACGCTGGGCTTGGTCGCAAGCAACCTGCCCATCTTGTAGATGCCGGCGCTGACCGATCCTTGCGGCAGCGCATTGAGCACCTGCACCTCGTTCTGGGACGTCGCCGCGCCGGAAGCCTTCAGCACATCGCCCGCGGCCGTCATGCCCACCGAAAAGGCCTGGCCGTGCGCCGCGGGCAGCTGGGGCGTGTAATTGCCCCAGCTGTCGCTCGATCCGACCTGCATCGACATCGGGAAGACGAACGGATGATTCTCGTTCTGGCCGCAATTCTGGATGACGTGCCACGCCACGGCGAGTTCGCCATAATTCGCCGCGACATTCTTCTGGAAGATTACGATCTGCGAATTGTTGGCGTCGTTCGAATTGTTGATGAAGTTGAGCTGGATATCCATGTCCGTCCTCTCCGCCGGTTTGCCGCGATGCTAGGCGCATGGCGGGCTGAATCCAGATCATTGCGGACTCGAATCATTAGGCGTCGTGAAGGATGATTCCCAGCGAGTGGCGGCTTCCGGAGCGGATCGTGCCGACGCCGTGGCGCATCGCGGTGCGATAATAGCCACGCGTCCCGCGCACCGGACGCTGGTTGACCGCGAAGATCACCGCATCTCCCTGGCTAAGCGGTACCACCTCGGCGCGCGACTGCATTCGCGGGCGCTGTTCGGTCAGCACGAAATCGCCCCCGGTGAAATCCTCGCCCGGCCGCGACAGCAGGACCGCCATCTGGAACGGGAAGACATGCTCGCCATAAAGGTCGCGGTGGAGGCAGTTATAGTCTCCGGCGCCATAGCGCAGCAGCAGCGGCGTCGGCCGCGACTGCCCGTCGGCGCGGCATTGTCCGAGAAAATCGGCATGACGTTCCGGAAAGCGCCGGTCGATGCCCATCCGGGCGTTCCAGCCATTCGCCACCGGC
Organism: Sphingomonas sp. G-3-2-10; assembly: GCF_012927115.1. Classification (NCBI taxonomy): domain Bacteria; kingdom Pseudomonadati; phylum Pseudomonadota; class Alphaproteobacteria; order Sphingomonadales; family Sphingomonadaceae; genus Sphingomonas; species Sphingomonas sp. G-3-2-10. The sequence goes on from NZ_JABBFY010000001.1 coordinate 3,148,215, forward strand.
ACCAGCCGCGAATAGAGCGCTTCGCGCAGCCGCTGCACCGGATCGGGCAGCGGATAGGCGAAATAGCGATATTCGCCGCGCCCGAAGCCGTGCCGCGCCATCACCACATGGCTGCGAAACTGTCCGGGCGAATCGTAGCGCGCGGCCATATCCGTGCAGGCGGCGGCATCGAGCAGGCGAGGCAGCACCGCATGGCCGGAAGCGTCGAGGTCCCGCGCAACGGCGGTCCAGTCATGGCGATCGAAGGTCATGCCGACGCAATGCGGCCCCGGGCCCGCCGCCGCATCCCGCCGCTTGCGCCCGAACCGGGAATCGTTGCGCAACCGTCCCGGACTTCCTAACTTCACCCTGCAAGACGTTGCAGGGAGGGGTTTTGGCCATGAACATTCCCGCATGGTGCGGTCCGCCGGTCTTCGGCGGCGACTGGATCGAACTCGAAGGCGCCGAGGCGCTGACCCTGGCCTATGAGATCGGCGCGGCGACCGGCGGACGGGACGATCTGACCACCGACGCGCGGATCGAGCGGCTGCGGGTGCGCGACATCGCCTGCTATCCCGGCGCGATGCTGATCGAGGCGCAGGCCCTGGTGGGCGAGCGGCGCGGCCTTTCCAACCATCTCTACGGCCGCTGGGGTCTGGTGACGCTCGACGGGGCCAGCGCGGTGCTCCACAGCCTCAACGAGACCGAAGGCACGCTGTCGCTCGAGACCGAAGCGCAGGTGCGCGACTATCAGCTGCTGTTCTGCAATACCGTGCGCGGCGGCGACGGCCGGTTCCAGATCGCGACCATGCCCGAGCCGCTGCCCTGGCTGCCCGGCGCGACGCCCGACGATGCGGTGCTCGCCACCATCTCGCACCCGATCAGGCTCAGCCGCAACGCCGAAGGCGGGTGGAAGAGCGAAGCGCCCGTCCTCTACGGCACGACCCTGTTCTACGCGAAGTTCCAGATCGCGCCGAACGGCATGATGGAGATGGTCGACGACGAGCCGGTCGATCAGGTCGAGGTCCTGCCCGAGGACTGGGGCACGCCCTACCGCTTTCCGGCGGGAGGCACGCAATGAGCGCGAAGCTTCCCTTCGGCAGCAGCGCCAGCGACGATCGCACGATCCGCCTGCCCGACGCGGTGGCCGAGCCCGGCCTGCTCGTCGCCTGGTCGCTGGAACGCAATCATCGCGAGCCGCGCGTCGGCTTCGGCTATGGCAGCCCGCTTCCCAATGCCGGCGCCGGCTTCCTCGATCCGATCCTGCTCGACGGCGAGGGGCATCTGATCACCTTCGCCCCGACCGGACAGGGCAAGGGCCGCAGCTGCATCATCCCCGCGCTGCTGCGCCATGACGGCCCGGTGATCGTGATCGATCCCAAGGGCGAGAATGTCCAGGTCACCGCCCGGCGGCGGCGCGAACTGGGCCAGCAGGTCGTCGTGCTCGATCCGATGTGCGTCGCTTCGGATGGCGCCGGGCGGTTCAACCCGCTCGACCTGATCGACGGCGAAAGCGTCGACGGCGTCGATCTGGCGGCGATGTTCGCTTCGGCGATGATCGACGGCAAGGACGATCCCGAGAATACCTATTGGTATCAGCGCGGCCAGCAATTGCTGATCGGCGTGATCCTGCACGTCGTGACCACCGCGCCGCGCGAGGCGCGCAACTTCGCCGCCGTGCGCGAGGCGCTGGCGAAGCTGGTGTCCGAAGCCGGCGAACCCTTCGCCATCCCCGGATCGATGCGCCACGATCTGGAGAATTCGCCCCATCCCGAAGCGCGGATGGCCGCGACGATCCTCGGCATCGGCGTCCAGCAGGGCCTCGGCTCGATCCTCTCGATGGCGCAGGACGGCATCGATTTCCTGCGCGGGCCGCAGGTGGCCGAAGCGACCGCATCGAGCGATTTCGACATCGACGCGGTAACGCGCGGCGATCCGCTGTCCATCTATCTCGTCCTGCCGCCGCACATGATGGAGAGTCATGGCCGGCTGCTGCGGCTATGGGTGATGGCGCTGATCTCGCTGATCACCCGGCGCCGCGCGCGGCCGGCGCGGCCCACCCTGTTCCTGCTGGACGAAGCCGCCCAGCTCGGCACGCTGGCCCAGCTTCGCCAGGCGGTGACGCTGCTGCGCGGCTATGGAGTGCAGACCTGGAGCTTCTGGCAGGACGTCAGCCAGCTCCAGCTGCTCTACCCGCGCGACTGGGAGACGATGCTCAACAATTGCGAGGTCGTCCAATGCTTCGGCGCGCTCAACATGCGCGCCGCCGGGACGATGGCGGAAATCACCGGCTATGGCCTGCCCGGAGCGGTGCTCGACCTGACCGACGACGAGATGCTGCTGCAGATCGCGGGCGAGCAGGTGGTGGTCGCGCGCAAACCCGACTATCTCAACGATCCGGCGTTCCGCGGCGCCTTCGATACCAATCCGTTCCACGACAAGGCGCGGCCGGTGCTGCCGCCGCCCAGTCCGCGCATCAAGCTGTTCGAGCGCCTGCCCGATGGCACGCCCAGCCGCCCCGAAGCCCAGCTCGCGACGAGCGCACCGGAGGAAACGCCGCTGCCGCCGTTCGAGAATTTCTTCACCAACCCGCCCAAGCGCCGCGAGCGGCGCAACGGCGCGCTCGACGATCTGGCCCGGCGCGTGAGCGGCACGCCCGGCAAGGGAGATCACGACGCCAAGCCCTGACGGGCCGCGAAACGGTCAGCGGTGGTTGGCGACCACGGCGGCGACCACTGCCTGCATCAGCTCCTGCCGTTCCTTGATCGGACGCGGTGTGTCGCCGATCATCACCGCGACGGCATAGGAACGGCCGTCGGGCGCGACGAGGATGCCGACATCGTTATAGCCGGCGGTGCGCCCCCGCAGATCCTGCCCGGTGCCGGTCTTGTGGCCGAACTGCCAGCCCGGCGGCACCGCGCCGCGCAGGCGCTGCTTGCCGGTGTGCGAACTCTGCATCGTGGTGATCAGCCAGGCCGTCGAAGCGGGCGACAGCAGTTCGCCGCGATGCAGCCGCGCCAGCGCGCCGGCGATCGCATTGGGCGCCGCGCCGTCGGGCGGATCGGACACATAGGTTTCGAATGCCGCCAGCCGGACGCCGGGCGCCAGCTGGGCGCGCGCCTGGGCAAAAGCGTTGCCGCGCGAATATTCGGGCTTCCACTGGAGACCGGCGGTCGCCGCCTGCAGCAATTTCTCGCCCGGACCGAAGCGGATCGCGCCAAGCTGCTTGCGCGCGATGAAGTCGCGCACCGCCTGCGGACCGCCGACCAGCCGGAGCAGCTTGTCGTTGCAGGTATTGTCGCTCATCGTCATCGCGCGGCGCATGATCTCGCCCACGGTGGCGGTATAGCCCACGCCATCCTTCACCAGCGACGCCACCGGCTGGTGGAACACGGTGAAATCGGCTTCGGTGATGGTGATCGGATCGTCGAGACGGATGCGGCCCTGGTCGATCGCGTCGAGCACGGTCATCGTCACCCACAGCTTGCTCACGCTCTGCTGGGGCAGCTTGAGATCGCCGTTCGCGGCGACGGTCCAGCCATCGTCGATGCTCATCACCGACACGCCGACGGTGCCGCTGAAATTCTTCGTCAGCGATTCGATGATGCTGACCAGCGCATCGGGCGCAGGCGCGGTCGGCGCGCGCTTCACCACCGGCGCTTCGGAAACCGTCGAGGCCATTGCGGGGGGAACCAGCAGCGAGGTGCGCGAGCCGTCATGCACCGCGCAACCCATCAGCATCGCCGGGCCCAGTCCGCCGAGCGTCACCGCGCGCTGCACCCGCGTGAAGGGCGGTTGCGCCATCCACCAGCGGCCAAACTCGTACCGCATCTTGGCGGCCTCAAGCACCGCATGTTCTTTCATGTTCGCGAGTCGCGAAAAATTCGTCACGTTATCCGCCCCTTGCCCCGCATTCGACCATGCGGCGATCGGACTCGGTACAAAAGTCCGCAATTGCCGCATTGCGACGATTCCCCCTTTTGTAGCGATGAAGCGTGAACGCAGCGGAAATGCCAAGCACCGGATTTCCCCTCATGCTATCGTTTCGGGACAATTCCGGGGAGTAAACGCTTCGATGCCCGCACTTGTTCTCGCCTTGCTCGCGGTTCCCGCGATCCACGCGCCGGCGCCCGCCTTCGCTGCCCGCGACGAAGCCTCGGTCCGCGCCTTCCTCCTGTCGATCTACAGGCAATATGAGAACAAGGACGGCAACGGCGTCTCGCTCGCCCGGCCCGAACGCTATTACGAACCCGTGCTGGCCCGCGCGATAAGGAGCGACGCCGAGGAAGCCGAGAAGCGCGGCGACATCCAGAAGATGGACGCCGATCCCTTCTGCTATTGTCAGGATTTCATCGGGCTAAGGGCGGCACGCGTTCATGACGTGACGATCACCGGCGATCGCGCCACCGCATCGGTCACCTTCGATTTCGGCGGGGACGAGATGACGATCGGCTATACGCTCGTCTGGACCGGCCAGGGCTGGCGGATCTTCGACCAGCGCTATCCCGAAGGCGGATCGACCCGGGCGATGTATTTCCCGCGACGTTAATCCGCCGTCTTCGGCCAGCTCGCCGCAACCCACACCACGCCCAGCGTCAGCATCACTTCGATCACGCCGAGCGTGACATAGAAGGGCTGCGCACCCTGCATGGTCAGCAGCATGATCCCGGTATAGGCCAGCCCGAACAGGATATTGAGCCATCGCGAGAAGAAGGGCGGCAGCAGCAGCGACAGCGCGACCATCAGCGCCGGGATCGCCATCAGGATCGATACGCCGACCAGCACCCCCGGCGTCGCTTCGCCCAGCGGGCCGATATTCCCCGCATTCATCGCCATCAGCTTGCCCGGGCGAAACAGCCCGAAAAAGTCGCCATAGACGTAGCAGAACATCGTCGCCGCCCACAGCGCCGACAGTTTCAGCTTTGCCGGTGGCCTGAAATCCTCGAGCTTGCCCGCCATCGATTGCCTCCCCTTTGTGTATTGCCTGTATAATACACATGCAGGTTCTGGCAAGTGGACGGCGCTATTTGCCCGCGCGCTTCAGGAAGGGCTGGATCGCGTCCGATGCGTCCCCCGGCGCCGTGGTGCAGCCGCCCTCGCGCACATAGACGCAGTAGTTGCGCTCCTTCGCGCTGCCGCATTCGGCGAAGCGATAGCCGGTCAGTTCGCCGCCAAACGCGCGCGGCGCGATCGCGACGTTGAACGCGCGCGACTGGAGCGCGCGGGGCGCGGTGGCGTCGTCATATTGATAGATCGGCACGTCGTGGCCGAGCAGCGCCTTGCTCGCCATCAGGGTCGCCCGGCTGCGATAGACGCCGACGCCGCACAGGCCGGGCTGCGCGCCCGCGCTGCGCCACGCCATGATCATCCGCGTGTTGGTGCCCCACAGCTTCGCCTGCGCGCCCAGCGCCGCGGTCGCGCCCGACAGCATCAGCCAGCCCGCGCACAGCACGATCACCGCGCGCTTCGACGCGTACCGCCGCTGGAGCAGATCGACGCTGCCGATCGCCGCCAGCGCCACGAGGATCGCCGTCGTCAGCAGGATGAAGCGATATTCCTTGTGCGGGATCAGCGAATGGACCGCGAGATTGGTCAGCGCCACCGCCAGCAACAGCGGATAGCGCCGCGCACCCAGCGCCGCGAAGCCGATCACCAGCAGCCCGGCCAGTCCCCAGAGCTTCCAATATTCGGTCAGGAATCCCCAAAAGGGCGACACGCCGTACGCCGCGCTGCGATTTTCGACGAGGTTCGCGTGGACCGCATTCCAGATCCACAGAAAGGGCGGCGCGCCCATCGCCAGTTCGGAAAACCCGCTGATCGCCGCCGCGCCGAGGCCGCCCGCGACCAGCCATTTCCAGCGTTCGAAATCGCCGCGCACCGCGCCGATCGCCAGCACCGCGATCGCCGGGCCATATTGGAATCGCGCAAGGCAGGCGAGGCCGAGCATCAGCCCCACCAGCACGATGCGCCGCCGCGAGCTGCCCGGGTCGAGCAACAGCCATGCCGCGCCGAGGATCAGCGCGGTCGCCAGCGGCTCGGACAGGGTCCGCGCGCCGAAAAAGGCCAGCTCGAACCAGATCGCCGCGACGAACGCCGCGACCAGCCCGTGGGTGCGCGAGATGCGCCAGCCCAGCTTCGCCACGCCCACCACACCGATCATCGCTATCCCGGCGCACAACAGGCGGGGCAGCAGCAGATCGAGCCACAACCCCGGCGCGGCCTGCCCCACACCCATCGGCACCGCGAGGAACGCGGGGATCATCCACGATCGCGTGCCCGATTCCGCTTCCCAGCTATGAACCCAGTCCAGCCCCAGCACGCGCCGCGCCGGCTCCATATATTGCCACAGCTCGTCGGCGTGGTGGATCGTCGGCCAGAACGCCATCGCCACGCGCAGCGCCAGCGCAAGCAGCAGAATGCCGAGCAGCGCCCGGTCGACGGTGCGCAGGCGAGCGATCACGGGACGAGGATCGTATCGATCGCGTCGGGCAGCGTCTCGGGATAGTCGATCGTGTAATGCAGCCCCCGGCTTTCCTTGCGGTGGAGCGCAGAGCGGACGATCAGGTCGGCGCTCTCCAGCAGGTTGCGCAGCTCGATCAGGTCGGCGGTCACGCGGAAATGACCGTAATAGTCGTTCACTTCGTCGCGCAGCATCTTGATCCGGTGCGCCGCGCGCTCGAGCCGCTTGGTCGACCGGACGATGCCGACATAGTTCCACATGAACCGGCGGATCTCGGTCCAGTTCTGCTTGATCACCACTTCCTCGTCGGAATCGGTCACCCGGCTCTCGTCCCACGGCCGGATCGCGGGTGGATTTGGGAAAGTTTCCCAATGCGCCGCAATGTGATTGGCCGCGCTCTCGCCGAACACGAAACATTCGAGCAGGCTGTTGCTGGCAAGCCGGTTCGCGCCGTGCAGGCCCGACTGGGTACATTCGCCCGCCGCGTACAGCCCGGGCAGGTCGGTGCGCCCGTCGCGATCGATCACGATCCCGCCACAGGTATAATGCTGCGCCGGCACCACCGGGATCGGCTGGGTCGTCATGTCGATGCCCAGACCCAGCAGCTTCTCATGGATGTTGGGGAAATGCCCCTTCACGAACTCCGCCGGCATATGACTGATGTCGAGATGGACGTAATCGAGACCGTAGCGCTTGATCTCGGCGTCGATCGCGCGGGCCACCACGTCGCGCGGCGCCAGCTCCATCCGCTTCGCATCATAGAAGGTCATGAAGCGCTTGCCGGTCTGCGGGTTGATCAGATGTCCGCCTTCGCCGCGCACCGCCTCGGTGATCAGGAAGTTCTTGACCTCAAGATTGTAGAGGCAGGTCGGATGGAATTGCATGAATTCCATGTTCGAGATGCGCGCCCCCGCGCGCCACGCCATCGCGATCCCGTCACCGGTCGCCCCGCGCGGCGCGGTGGAGAAGAGATAGGTCCGCCCCGCCCCGCCCGTCGCCAGGATCGTCGCCCGCGCGGTGAACAGCTCGACGCGGCTGGTCGTGCGGTCGAACGCATAGACGCCCCACACATTGCCCGCCCCGGAATAGCGCGTCTCGTGGCGGCTGGTCGCCAGATCGACCACCACCATGTCGGGCACCAAAGTGATGTTCGGATTGGCGCGCGCGGCGTTGAGCAACGCTTCCTGCACCGCCCAGCCGGTCGCGTCGTTGACATGCACGATCCGGCGATGGCTGTGCCCGCCCTCGCGCGTCAAATGCAGCGTGTCCTGTTCATGGTTGAACGGCACGCCCAGCTTCTCGAGCTGCGCGATCGCCGCCGGCGCGCTTTCGACCACGAATTCCACGATCGCCCGGTCGTTCAGCCCGGCCCCGGCGATCATCGTATCCTCGATATGGCTCTCGAACGTGTCGCCCGGTTCCAGCACCGCAGCGATCCCGCCCTGCGCCCATGCCGTGGCGCCTTCGTTCAACGCGCCCTTGGCCAGCACGGTCACTTTGAACCGGTCGGCCAGGTTGAGCGCCGCGGTCAGCCCCGCCGCGCCCGAGCCGATGATGAGGATGTCGCTGTTGCGCTGTTCGCTACCGGCCAAGTCCGTCTCCTTGGCCCCGGCTATCGCGCTTGCCGCGCGGCTTCGCAATGGTACGCTTCTTCTCGGGCGCGCAGGGCTGCTATCAGGCGCGGATGACCGAAGCCCGCCGCGCCGAACTCGCTCGCCGCCTCGCCGAGATGGAAGCCCGCAAACGGGCGCAGGCGAAGCAGGAATGGAAGACCGGCCTGCGCGCATCGCTGACGCCGGTCCTCGATCCGCTCGAAGCAGCCGGAGACCCATATGAGCTGGTCGACATGTCGCAGGTTCATGACTGGATCCCCGGCTGGGTGCCGTGGGGCTGGTCGGAAATGCCCTGGCATCTCGCCCCGGTCGTGCGCGGGCTGCGCTGGTGGCCGCACGACTCCCCCGAGCCGGACATCGCGCTGCGCGACGCCACCGCCCGGCAATGGCTCGACGAACTGGCGAACGACAATGCGCCGGCGCTGATCGTCTATCAGGATTACTGGATGGCGCTGCGCGTGTCGAAGCCGGTCGCGCTGCGCCATCTGCCCGCCGCGCTGGCAGCGATGCCCGAATATCGCGACGTGTGGATCCTCTCCCCGCCGCACGACTGGATCATCCGGCTCGACATGACCGGCGTGATCGACGCGTTCGAGGGCCAGCCCGCCACGCCCGCCGAACGGACAGCCGCGCGCGCCGCCTGCCGCGCCGGGCGGAACGCGCTGCTGTCCGAACTGCGCCGGATCGCCGCCGCCGGGATCCGCTACCGGCTCGACTATCCCGAAGACCCCGCCTTCGCGCGCTGGCCCGGCCCGGGTCCGTTCCGCCCGCGCTGGGATCACATCACCGAAACGCTGCGCCTCGACATGCGCGGCGAAGCCGAAGCGCGCGACGCGACCGCCCGCGATTTCGTGGCCGCGCGGCCCTGCCCCACCGGCTGGCTGCGCATCCAGCTCCATTATCGCTCGACCAGCGAGTGCCGCGTGCCGGACGTCCGAATCCGCCGTCAGGCGTTCCTCGACCGGTCCGAAGCGGTGCTCGACACCTTCCGCCGCCCCTTCATGATCCGGCCCGAAGGCGCCGAATGGCTGCTCGACATCGGTCCGGTGATGATGCGCGGAATCGGGTAACGCCGCCACGTCAGTCTTGCGGCAAGGTGCAACTCAGGACGGTCTTGACGCGCTCACCGTGCTTCAAGTCCCACGGCGCGGCAACGCCCTCGTCGCGCCCGGCGAACCTGAACCCCAGCGGATTGAGCATGCTGCGCGTCCGTCTGGCCGTGGCGTCAACGGTCAGCTCCAGCCTGATCCCCGGCACGCCGTAGCGCGTGATCAGTGCGATGCTCGTCAGCGGCAAGCCATGCCAGGTCGCGTTGGTTTCCACCACCATATCGGTCGCGCCATTATTGCCGATCGCGCTCCAGGTCGCGCCGAACGCCGGTTGATAGGCTCGCGATACCGCCCCGCGAAAGCTCAGGCGACTATCTCCCCGCATCGCCCAGAGCTGGTCCAGCATCCGGCGAAACGGCTCGGCGGGTTCGCAACGCGAGCGATCGGAAAATTTGACCAGATCGTCGACTATGATCGGCTTGGCCGGTGCCGCCAGCATCAGCGCGGCGAGGGCCAGCATATCACCCATTCGCCGCCCGCGTCAGATTGAGGAACACATCCTCCAGATCGGCTTCGCGCGTGCTCACATCGACGATGCCGTAGCCGTCCTTCTGCACCGCATCGAGCACCTGACCGGCATTCGCCTGATCCTTGCGATAGGTGATGACCAGGGTACGCTCGCCCTTCAGCTCGATCTTCTGGAAGCAGGCGTTCTGCGGCGTCGCGGGCACGTCGCGGTCGACGGTCACTTCGACCACCTTTTCCTGCGCCATGCCCACCAGCTCGCGGGTCGGCTGGTTGGCGATCAGCTTGCCGTGATTGATGATCGCGATCCGGTCGCAAAGCTCCTCGGCTTCCTCCAGATAATGCGTCGTCAGCACCACCGTCACGCCGCGCTGGTTGAGCTCGCGGACATAGGCCCAGAGCTGCTGGCGAAGCTCGACATCGACGCCCGCGGTCGGCTCGTCGAGCACCAGCACCGGCGGCGAATGGACCATCGCCTTGGCGACCATCAGCCGGCGCTTCATGCCCCCCGAAAGCGTGCGGGCATAGGCATGAGCCTTGTCTTCCAGATGCACCGCGCGGAGCAGCTCCATCGAACGCCGCTTCGCCTTGGGCACGCCGTACAGGCCCGCCTGGATCTCCAGCGTCTCCAGCGGCGAGAAGAAGGGATCGAACAGGATTTCCTGATTGACGATCCCGATGCTCGCCTTGGCGTTGCGCGGATGCTGGTCGATGTCGAAGCCCCAGATCGACGCGCGCCCGTCGGTCTTGTTCACCAGCCCCGCGAGGATGTTGATCAGCGTCGATTTGCCCGCGCCGTTTGGCCCGAGCAGCCCGAACACCGAACCCTGGGGCACGTCGAAACTCACCCCGTCCAGCGCCCGCTTGCCGCCGGAATAGGTCTTGCAAAGACCCTCGATCGCTATCGCCGCATTGGTCATGTTCGCCCATTAGGACCGTGTGACTGTGATTGCGAGCCGCATTTGCCTTTGCTAACGGCGACTCCATGATCGCACCGCCCGAACTCTCCCGCGTCACCACCGCCCGCGTCGCCTGCGATGGCGCGACCGACATTCCCGGCGGCGCGGCGCTCGGCCACCCGCGCGTGTTCCTGCAGATCGATGAGCATGGCTATGTCGATTGCGGCTATTGCGATCGCCGCTTCGTGCTGATCGGCGGGCCTGCCGATGGTGTGGACCAGGCGGGCCTGCCCGACATCGCGTCCGGTGCCAGCCCGCAATAAGGGGTTCACGCGCCGGTTCGCGCCGGCGCTGCTCCTGATGTCGCTTGCAGCTGCGCCGGCGGCACAAGCCGGGGCGCAATGCGACGATCTTCGCGCGCTGACCAACGCCGATGGCCGCAATTTCGTCGGCCTGTCGTTCGGCATCACGCGCAAGCCCTATCGGCTGACGATCCGCACCGGCAAGAATATCGCGCTGCCGACTCCCGAGAATTGCGACATGAACGCCGACGAGGAGTCGGTCGGCTTCACCTGCTATTGGCGCCCGGGCGATCCGGCGGCGACCGCCACGGCCTATGACGCGCTGTTCGCGCGATTCAGCATCTGCCTGAACGGAATCCAGCCCTATGCCGGCCCGTCCAACTATGGTGGCGCGACCGCGCTTCGCCGGAGCACCAGCACGATCGCCGTTCCCGGTGGCAAGACCGAAGTCGATCTGGTCCTGATCGAATCCGCGCCTTCGGATGCCTATCCGACCTATCAGTACATTACCCTGTCGATCGCGCATGAGGTGGGCGCGGAAGACTGACGTCCGGTCGCGAGCGGGGTGTACGGTCGCGCGAAGCCTCCTATATCCGGGGGCATGAGCCAGTTCACCGATCCGCGCGGCTTCCTGTACCGCGACACGCTTGACCCCGACACCGCGCTGAAGCTGACCGCCGAGGCGCTGGGCAAGGCGGAGGATGGCGAACTCTATCTCCAGTATCGCAAGACCGAAGCGTTCGGCTTCGACGACGGGCGGCTGAAGACCGCGAGCTTCGACACGCAATCGGGCTTCGGCCTGCGCGCCGTGTCGGGCGAGACGACTGCTTTTGCCCATGCCAACGAGATCACGCCCGAGGCGATCCGCCGCGCGGCGGAAACGATGGCGCTGATCGATCCGGCCAAGGGCGCGAAGGCCGCGCCACCGCGCAAGAACAACCGCCATCTCTACACCGCTGCCGATCCGCTCGATCTGGTGCCCTTCGCCGACAAGGTGAACCTGTGCCAGACGATCGACGCCGCGGCGCGCGCTCGCGATCCGCGTGTGGTGCAGGTCTCGGCCAGCCTGACCGGCCAGTGGAGCGTGATCGAAGTCGTCCGCCCCGACGGCTTCGTCGCCACCGACGTCCGCCCGCTGGTCCGCCTCAACGTGTCCATTGTCGTGGAGCAAAACGGCCGCCGCGAAACCGGCAGCTTCGGCCTTGGCGGCCGCACCCTGTACGACAATCTCTTCCAGCCCGAGACCTGGAACCGCGCGATCGACGAAGCCCTGGCGCAGGCTCTGGTCAATCTCGATGCGGAAGATGCTCCGGCGGGCGAGATGACCGTGCTGTGCGGCCCCGGCTGGCCCGGCGTGCTGCTCCACGAAGCCGTCGGCCACGGCCTCGAAGGCGATTTCAACCGCAAGGGCACCAGCGCCTTTTCGGGCCGCGTCGGCGAGCGCGTCGCCGCGCCCGGCGTCACCGTCATCGACGACGGTTCGATCGACGCCCGCCGCGGTTCGCTGTCGATCGACGACGAGGGCACGCCGACGCAGGAGAATATCCTGATCGAGGACGGCATCCTGAAAGGCTATATCCACGACCGGCTCAACGCCCGGCTGATGGGCGTCGCGCCGACCGGCAACGGCCGCCGCGAATCCTTCCAGCACGCCCCGATGCCGCGCATGACCAACACCTTCATGAAGGGCGGCAACGACGATCCCGCCGAGCTGCTCAGCCGCGTGAAGAAGGGCGTCTTCGCCAAATCCTTCGGCGGCGGTCAGGTCGACATCGTCTCGGGCAAGTTCGTCTTCTCCTGCACCGAGGCGTACCGCATCGAAAACGGCAAGATCGGGGCCCCGATCAAGGGCGCGACCCTGATCGGCGACGGCCCGACCGTGCTGACAAAGGTGATCGGCATCGGCAACGACTTCGCCCTCGACGAAGGCGTCGGCATGTGCGGCAAGGGCGGGCAGAGCGTCCCCGCTGGCGTCGGCCAGCCGACTTTGCTGATCGAGGGGCTGACGGTGGGCGGAACTGCGGCCTGAGAGGCCGTCAGTAGCCGCTGATCAGCATGTCGAGCGCGTTCGATACCGTGAAATCCTGATCCGCCGCCGATCCGGTCAGTCTGCCCAGCGCCGTGACGGGCAGGGCAGCCGCGAAATGGGTGAGCATCAGCAGTTCTTCGCCGGCGACATGCAGCAGTGGCGTCAGGCGCTGATCGACCTGGACGGCATTGTCGGGTGAAGCGAGCGGGACGACGAAGCGGGTATTGAGATGCGCCAGCACGTCGCTCTGGCAATCGAGCAGCATCGTGCCGTCCGTCGTCCGGTAAATGTCGAACTTCGCCATCAGAACATGCGATATTTGGCGAGCGGCAGGCCGTTCTTCTCGACCCAGGCGTTGTTCGCTTCGATGGCCGCTCGATTCTCTTCCTGCCACTTCCGGCTGCGCTCGACGGCGGTTGCGGTTCGCAGCGCCGCCTCGCACACTTGCGACAAGTTGATTCCCAGCGCTCGGGCCGCCTCGACCACGCCGGTATCGATCGACAGATTGACCGGCTTGCGTTTGCCCGAGACGATGGAGTCGTGTTTCATACGCGGAAATTATGCGCATGATTAATGCGCGTCAATCTGGCCATTTGGAAGGAGTGATACGCATGGCGCAGGACTGGCCCCGCCTCGACTGGCCGCAGTGGCGCGAAACCGCGATCCATCTCCAGCTGATGACGCAGATCGTCGGCAAGGTCCGCATCGCGCTGACACCGTGGCTCAACCACGGCTGGCACGTGCCGCTCTACGTCACCCCGCGCGGCCTCGGCAGTTCGCCGATCCCTTCGGGCGCAGGTGCATTCGAGGTGGATTTCGACTTTCAGGCGCACCAGCTGCGCATCGCCTGCATTGGCGGCGAAACGCGCAGCCTGCCGCTGGCGGCGGGCAGCATCGCCGATTTCTATGCAGCTGTGATGGCGGCGCTGGCCGAGCTCGGCGTTTCGGTGAAGATCGCCACTTTGCCCAACGAGATGCCCGATCCGGTCCGCTTCCCCGACGATCATGCGGTCCGCCCCTATGACCCCGCCGCGGTCGAAGCGTTCCACACCGCGCTCGCCCATGTCGATCACGCCTTCAAGACCTTCCGCACCGGTTTTCTCGGCAAGGCCAGCCCGGTCCATTTCTTCTGGGGCAGCTTCGATCTCGCCGTCACTCGCTTCTCCGGCCGCGTCGCCCCGCCGCACCCCGGCGGTGTTCCCGGCCTGCCCGACGACGTGACGCGCGAAGCCTATAGCCATGAAGTGTCCAGCGCCGGCTTCTGGCCTGGCAGCGACGCCTACCCCAAGGCCGCCTTCTATTCCTACGCCTATCCCGCGCCCGCCGGGTTCGCCGAAGCGCAGGTCTGCCCCGACGACGCGCGGTTCGATTCAGCACTGGGCGAATTCATCCTCGATTACGACGCCGTCCGCACGGCCGCCGATCCGCAAGCCGCGATCGCCGACTTTCTGCAATCCACCTATGACGCCGCCGCCGATCTCGCGCAGTGGGACCGCGCTGCGCTCGATTGCGAACCGGGTGTTCCCGGAAGGCCCCGCAAGGTCTAGCATCTGCACATGGCCGAATTCTTCGACGCGCTCACCGACGACCACCGCGCCTTCATCGCGAAGCAGCCGGTCTTCTTCGTCGCCACCGCAGCCGAGGGCGCGCGGATCAACCTCAGCCCCAAGGGGATGGATTGCTTCCGGGTGCTCGATGACAAGACAGTGGCGTATCTCGACGTCGCCGGATCGGGCAACGAGACCAACGCGCACCTGCTGGCCGACGGGCGCATCACGATCATGTTCTGCGCGTTCGAAAGTCCGGCGCTGATCTTCCGCGTCTATGGCCGGGGTGTCCCCGTGCTGCCGCAGGACGATCGCTGGGCCGAACTCGCCCCGCACTTCACTTTGCTGCCCGGCACCCGCCAGATCTTCGTGGTCGAACTCGATCAGGTGCAGACCTCTTGCGGCTGGGGCGTGCCCCATATGAATTTCGACCGCGAGCGCACGACGCTCAGCAAATATCACGCGAAGTCCAACGACGCCGAGCGCTTCGGCAAATATGCCGTCCGCACAAAGAGCATCGACGGCCTGCCGGTGCGCAATCCCACGGTGCCCGTCGCCGGCTGAGCCTTAGCGCGGCAGTTTCCGCAACGATGCCTGGGCGCGGGCCTGCATCGCCTGCTCCAATGCCGACTGCTCGTCGAAAATGCGATTGTAGCGGGTGGTCACCGCCTGGAATGCCGAGAGATCGGCGTCGCTGGTAAAGCCCACCATCTCGCCTTCCATCCGCCAGTTGCGGCGCGCCAGCACGCGGCACATCGCGCCCAGCTCGACCAGCGCCTGATCGCCCAGTTCCCAGCGCCGGGCATTCTCGGCGCCGTTATCGGCCATGCCGCGCTCGAGCCCATCCAGCACGTCCATCGCCGTAGCCGTGTCGGACATCCCGCTCATCGCCTTCAATGCCGCGCGCGTGTCGTTCATCAGCCGCTCGGTCGCCGTGCGATACTGTTTCACACGGCCGCGCTGCCGTTCGGTCGCCGTGCAATCCCGCAGGATTGCCGAGTTCACGCCCAGCTTCGCCGGATCGAGCAACGCATGGATGCCGCTGTCGGTCATCGATTTCTCATAGGCGCGCTGCTCGCGCTGCAACGAACGGAGCATGACGCGGATGACGCCTACGGGCGTATCCGGCTTCAGACCCGGAGCCGGCGGCATCTCGCGGCCTGCCAGCATCGCCTCGGCATCCTGCCGGACCAGCAGGAATTCGGCCTGTTCGCGCGCATTGCGCGCGTCGAGGCCGCGGACATATTGAAAGCCGCCGGCGATCACCGCGAGGAAGAGAAACGCCCCGATCTTCCACCCGGCCGTCGCGCCGCGCAACGCGACCAGATAGACCACGGCATAGACCAGCGCGGCCGTGCCCGCCGCCTGACCGATCACGATCGCGATGCGATCGCCCGGCGGCACGGACGCAGCCACGCCGCCAATGACCAATACCGCGACCAGCAGCGCGAAGACCGCCCGGCCCATCGACCAGCCATCCTCCGCGTCGTAATCCAGATGATCGCGCGCATAGGCCATGATCTGCCCCCCTTGCCCCGGCAACTGGCCGATCCCGCGCACAGCGTCAATTCTGCCTGATTTTTAGGCACCCTTTCGCAACTGCACAAAAATTTACCTTCGGGTAACATTTGATTGCGCCCGAAACCCGCAGAAATGCGCGATTCTTGCCTCTGGCACGGCAATTGCTGCTCTGCCGCCCGGGTTAAACTCGCGAGAAGAGGGGGCGGCATGAAACTGATCATCGCCATCATCAAGCCATTCAAACTGGATGATGTCCGTGAAGCGCTGACGGGGGTCGGCATCACCGGCATGACCGTAACCGAGGTGAAGGGGTTCGGCCGCCAGAAGGGCCAGACCGAGATTTACCGCGGCGCGGAATACAGCACCAACATGGTGCCCAAGATCAAGCTGGAGATCGCGTGCGGGGCCGATCTGGTCGACCGCGCGGTCGAGGCCATCCAGTCTTCGGCAAACACCGGCGCGATCGGCGACGGCAAGATTTTCGTCCTCGACGTGGGTCAGGCGGTGCGGATCCGCACCGGCGAGACCGACGAGACGGCGCTGTGAGCAAGGGGAGCAACATGAAGCACGCATTGAAATTTGCGGCCGGAGCGGGAGTCGCGATGCTCGCGGCAATGCCCGCATGGGCCAATGTGGCCGAAGCGGCCGCCACCGTCGCCGAAGCGGCACCCGCCGCCGCCGCGCCGTTCGTGCCGACCGCCGACATGGTCAACAAGGGCGACGTCGCCTGGATGCTGGTCGCGTCGGCATTGGTGCTGATGATGTCGGTACCCGCGCTCGCCCTCTTCTATGGCGGCCTGGTCCGCACCAAGAACATGCTGTCGGTGCTGATGCAGGTGCTCACCATCGTCTGCGTTGCGGCGCTTGTCTGGTTCTCCTGGGGCTATTCGATGGCCTTCACCTCGACCGGCAGCCCCTATCCGTCGCTGTTCGGCGGTCTTGACAAGGCGTTCCTGAAGGGCGTCGATCCTTCGACCTTCGCCGCGACCTTCTCGAACGGCGTCTATCTGCCCGAATATGTGTTCGTGATCTTCCAGATGACCTTCGCCTGCATCACGCCGGCGCTGATCGTCGGGGCGTTCGCGGAGCGTGTGAAGTTCACCCCGCTGATCATCTTCACGGTGCTGTGGCTCACGCTCGCCTATTTCCCGATCGCGCACATGGTCTGGTACTGGCCGGGCCCAGACTTCCTGCACGCCGCGCCGACCGATACCGGCAAGATCTGGAGCTGGGGCGCACTCGACTTCGCCGGCGGCACCGTGGTGCACATCAATGCGGGCATCGCCGGTCTGATCGGCTGCCTCGTGATCGGCAAGCGTACCGGATTCAACAGCGAACCGATGCCGCCGCACAGCCTGGTGATGACCATGATCGGCGCTTCGCTGCTGTGGATCGGCTGGTTCGGTTTCAACGCCGGCTCGGGTCTCGAAGCCAATGCGTTCGGCGCGCTGGCCTTCATCAACACCCTCACCGCGACGGCGGCGGCAGGTGCCACCTGGGCGCTGATCGAGCAGATCGTCCACAAGAAGCCTTCGCTGCTGGGCGCGGCTTCGGGCGTGGTCACCGGCCTGGTCGCGATCACCCCGGCGGCGGGCTTCGCTCACCCCGGCACTGCGATCATCCTAGGCGCAGTCGCTACCGTGGTCTGCTTCTTCTTCGTCACCACGGTGAAGAAGCTGCTGAAGTATGACGACACGCTCGACGTCTTCGGCATCCATGCGGTCGGCGGCATCGTCGGCGCCATCGGCACCGGCATCGTCGCAGACCCGGCCCTCGGCGGCCAGGGCTGGATCGACTACACCGCTCCGGTCGCCAAGGCAGGCGTCTATGATCTGGTCGGCCAGGTGATCACCCAGGCATGGGCAGTCGGCCTCACCATCGTGTGGACCGGCACCGTCTCGCTCGTGCTGTTCCTGGTGCTGAAGTACACCATCGGCCTGCGCCCCAGCGTGGAAGTCGAAGTCGAAGGTCTCGACATCAACGCCCACGGCGAGCGCGCCTACAACTACTGACAAGTTTGGACGCCGCACCGCACCTCTCCGAACAGGTGCGGCGTCCTCCCCAGGTTCCTCCTGCGGACACACTGGGCCGGTGGCGATCCACCGGCCCTTTTTTTGCGTAACGGCGGCGCAGCCGCGCCACGCATCCCCGCGAAAGGGGGGATCGCAGGCGGCAGGCGTGAGGCTGAACGTCAGCGCGCGTCGGTGATGGGAATATCGGTCTTCACGGCGTGCGTCGGGAAGGGCATCAGCGCCAGTGCCGCCGCGCTGGCAAGCCGGCCAGCGCCCAGCCATAACGCCTCTGTTTCAGGTCCCAAATCGCGCGGACGGCACAGCAGAGCGTCGCGGCAGCGAACCCGAAAAGCCACAACGTCATGCCAGATCCTCGCGCACGAAGTCCGCGCAGCGCTCGCCGATCATGATGCTCGGCGCATTGGTGTTGCCGCCCACCAGCCGCGGCATGATCGAAGCGTCGGCGATGTACAGCCCCTCGACCCCGCGCACCTTCAGCCGCGGATCGCAGACCGAACCGGCGTCCGATCCCATCCGCGCGGTGCCCACCGGATGGTACACCGTGTCCGATCGCGCGCGGATCAGCCGCTCCAGCGCGGCATCGTCGTTCAGGTCGATCGGATAGCGGTCCTTGCCGTGGAACCCGGTCATCGGCGGCGTCTCGAGGATGCGGTACATCGCCCGCACGCCGCGCTTCAACGTCTCGACGTCGCGCTGGTCGCCCAGGAAGTTCGGGTCGATCAGCGGCGGCACGTTGGGATCGAGCGATTGCAGCCGCACCGTCCCCCGGCTCTCGGGCCGCAGCACGCAGGCATGACAAGAATAGCCGTGGCTCTTCACCTTCGCCCGCCCGTGATCCTCGACGATCGCGACGACGAAGTGGAACTGGATATCGGGCACGTCCGAATTGGGATCGGTGGCGAGGAATCCGCCGGCCTCGGCATAGGGCGTGGTCATCGCTCCCTCGCGCGTCGCCAGCCACTGGAAGATCGCACCGATCGACTTGAACGTGCCGGTCAGCGAGCTGCCGAGGAACGCCGTCCCCTTCGTCTCGAACGCCGCGACATAATCGATATGGTCCTGCAGGTCCGCGCCGACGCCGGGCGCATCGACCTGCACCGCTAGGCCCATTTCCTTGAGATGCGCCGCCGGCCCGATGCCCGAGAGCATCAGCAGTTGCGGCGTCTGGAACGCGCCCCCGGCCATCACCACCGCGCGCTTCGCCCGGATCATCTTCTGCTGGCCGTCGCGCTGATAGGCCACGCCCCATACGCGGCCATCCTCGAACAGCACGCGCTCGACCATCGCGTCGGTCAATATCTCCAGATTGTCGCGATTCTTCGCGTCGCCCAGATAGGCGCGCGCCGCGGTCCAGCGCTCGCCATTGCGCTGGGTCACCTGATAGATGCCGACGCCGTCCTGCCGCGCGCCGTTGAAATCCTCGTTGACCGGAAGCTGCAACGCCGCGCCCGCCTGGACGAAGGCATGGGCGCCGGGATTGGCCCAGTCCTGGTCGCTGACCCAGAGCGGTCCGCTATCGTTGTGGAATGCGTCCGCGCCGCGCACATTATGCTCGGCGCGCTTGAACACCGGCAGCACCTCGTCCCAGCCCCAGCCGGTACAGCCCAGATCGCGCCACTGGTCATAGTCCTGCGGATGGCCGCGCAGATAGAGCATCGCGTTGATCGCCGACGAGCCGCCCATCCCGCGCCCGCGCGGCTGGTATCCGCGCCGCCCGTTCAGTCCCGGCTGCGGCACCGTCTCGAAGCGCCAGTTCACCTTGTCGGGCTGGAACGGCATCATGCCGGGCATGATCGTCTTGAGGCTGGTGTTGCGCCCGCCCGCTTCGAGCACGGTGACCTTGTACTTGCCGTCCTCGCTCAGCCGCCCCGCCGCCGCGCTCCCCCCGGAGCCGCAACCGATGACGACGATATCGGATTCTTCCACCGGGCGCCCCTGATCCACGCTTTGTCCCTCTCCAGACTAGCCGCTTGATCCTTGCGTCCAAGCGTTATTCCAACCGCGCTGTGCCGCTCAGAGGCAGTTCCCCCGCGCGCATTCGTAAACCAGCGCCCCGCTGGGGATCAGCGTCACGGCGATCGTCGCCAGCGCACCCAGCGCCCACGCCCATTGCCGCCGCCACAGCGCCGCAACCGAAAAGCCAGCCGCCCCGATCGCTCCCAGCCAGTAGAATAAGGAGGCAACCCCGAATGCCGGCACCGGCAGCAGCCACGCCTGCCGCGGATCGAATATCGCAACCACGGCCATCAGCATCGCACACGCCGCCGCCAATCCCAGCGCCACCTGTCCGGGATGCGTCTCGCTCATTCGGCCGGCTGAGCCTGCGGGAGGTTCGCCTGCTTCGCTTCCCAGCGCGCCTTGATCGTCTCGCTGGTGTCGCGGCTGCCGTCATGGCTCCAGCCCGGGGGCTTCACCATATAGTACCACCTGGCGCGCAGCCCCGGCGCCTTCCACACATCCTTGGCGATGCCGACCCATTCGTGCGTCGCGGCCCAGATCAGGTTGAAGCTGCCGAGATCCTTGACGATGCCATAACGCGGCTTGTCGTCATCGCGTTCGGACACGAAGGTTCCGAACATTTTGTCCCACACGATGAAGACGCCTGCATAATTTTTGTCGAGGTAGCGCGGGTTGGTCGCGTGGTGGACGCGGTGATGAGAAGGCGTGTTCATCACTGCCTCGAACCATGCCGGCATCCGCTTGATCACCTCGGTATGGATCCAGAACTGGTAGATCAGGTTCAGCCCGCCGACGAAGAACACCATCGCCGGCGGGAAGCCGATCAGGAACAGCGGGATGCGGAAGATGAAGGCGATCGAGATGAACCCGGTCCAGGTCTGCCGCAGCGCCGTCGACAGGTTGTAGTGCTGCGAACTGTGATGGATGACATGGCTCGCCCAGAACCAGCGCACGCGATGGGCCGAGCGGTGGAAGGCGTAATAGGCCAGATCGTCGATCACGAAGCAGAGTGCGAACCAGTACCAGGCATAGCCGATGTCGAAGAGGCGGAACTGGTAGAGCCACACGCCCAGCGCAAGGACCGCGCCGCCCGTGATCAGGCCCGCCACCGTGCTGCCAAGTCCCAGCGCCAGCGAGGTCAGCGTATCGCGCGGGCAATAGCGCGTCCGGTCCTTCGCCCATGCCACGACCATCTCGGCGAGCACGAGCAGGACGAACGCCGGGATCGCGAAATCGACCGGGTTGGGCAGCCTCTCCATTGGCCATTCCTTACATCAATGTAAGTTGCCCGCAAAAGCCAAATCATACTGTTGAACGATCGATCAAGAATCCGCTTGACGACGTTGATTGAATGATCAATCAAGTAACCGAGGAATCGAGGACGAGATGAGTAGCGGGCGCAGCGCGAAGGAGCGGATCGTGATGGCGGCGATGGAGCTGTTCTGGGCGAAGGGGTATAATTCCACCTCGGTTTCCGACATTCTCAGCCGTACCCAGCTCAATTCGGGCAGCCTCTACCACGCCTTTCCCGGCAAGCAGGACATCCTCGTCGCGGTGCTCGAAGCGTATCGCGACGGCATCTATCCGATGCTGATCGATCCGGCATGGGATGGGGTGGAGGATCCGATCGAGCGCATCTTCGCGCTGCTCGCCGCCTATCGGGCGATGATCCTCGAAACCGAATGCACCTATGGCTGCCCGATCGGCAGTCTCGCGCTCGAGCTGCACGAAGCCGATCCGGTGGTGCGCGACCTGCTCGCGGCGAATTTCAACGCATGGGTCGGCGCGATCGAGCGCTGCCTGAGCGACGCGGCCGACCGGCTGCCGCAGACTCTCGACCGCCGCGCGCTGGGCGAGTTCGTGCTGACCACGATGGAAGGCGGGGTGATGCAGGCGCGAACGCATCGCGACGTCGGCGCATTCGACCGCAGCATCGCCGCGCTGCGCGATCATTTCGACATGCTGCTGGCCAAGGCCGCAACGGAGCGGATGCCAGCTTAACCTGGGGGAAGTGACATGCCCGACGTGAATTGGCTCGCGGTCCTCGCCGCGACACTGGCTTCGTTCGTCCTTGGCGGATTATGGTATTCGCCGGTCCTGTTCGGGAAGAAATGGCAGGCTGCCGCGGGGCTTTCCGACGAAACGCTCAAGGCAGGCAATCCCGCGATCATCTTCGGCGGATCGTTCGTCCTCGCGGCTATAGCGTCGGCCATGTTCGCGATGTTCATCGGCCCGATGACGGCCGGCCCGGCCACCGCGGCGGGGTTCTCGGCCGGCCTGTGCTGGGTCGCCACCAGCTTCGGCATCAACGGCCTGTTCGAACGCAAACCGATCGCGCTGACCCTGATCAACGGCGGCTATCACACGGTGCAGTTCACCCTGATCGGCGCGATCCTCGGGGTGTGGCACTAAAGTGCGCTGACTCCGCGCACCAATACGGTTCCGAACCGCGCTTCGCCGCTCGCGACGCGCAGCCCGTCGCCGGTCGCAATCGCATCGACCGGCGCGGGCAGCCGCCGCCCGGCGACCCGCGCGCCATGCACCTTGAGCAGCGCGATGCCGCCGTCGCGGCCATGTACGATCGCCGCCTGACCGTCCGACGCAACCACGGCGCGCACCGCGTCGAAGCCCGACAGGATATCCTCCGCCGCCCGCATCGCTTCGTCCTCACCGGCGATCCGCCCGCCACCCAGCCGGAGCAGCTTCGCCGCCAGCGCCAGCAACAGGATGGCAACCAGCGACCCGCCAAGGACGATCGCGATCTTCACGCCCGCGACGACAGCGCGTCGAGCAGCGGCCGGATGCCCGAAATGTCATAGCCCGCGCCGGCCGCCTTGGCGGTCAGCGTATCCGGATCGCCGCCGGTGCTCGCCGCGGCCAGCGCCCAGAGGTTGCACGAGCGCGTGCCCGAGCGGCAATAGGCCAGCACCGGCCCGGATGCGCTCGCAAGCGCGGCGGCCATCGCTTCGACTTGCGGCGCGGAGAAGCCGGCATGGGTGATCGGGATCGCGACATAGCTCAGTCCCGCGGCCTTCGCCGCCGCCGCGACCGCGTCGCCTTCGGGCTGGCCGGCTTCCTCGCCTTCGGGGCGGTTGTTGACGATGCCGGTGAACCCCGCCGCGGCAAGCCCCGCCACATCCTCGGGCGAAATCTGGGGAGCAACCGAGATGCTGTCGTCGATGGTGCGGATCATGGGTCTTCCTTCACATTCCGATGGGGTCGAGCTCGCCGAGCATGCCGGCAACGACGGAATCGTTCGCATGGCGCGTGCGCAGCGCCGCCGTCTGCGCGTCGATCCCGGTGCAGCTTTCGGCGACGTTGCGCTCGATCTCCGCCTTGCGATCGGCATCATAGGGCTCTTCGCCCGCCCAATGCTCGCAATCGGCGCGCTTCACCAGATAGCGCTGCACATCGGCAGGCATCCCGCGCGCCTCGGGATAGACGGCCAGCTCATTCTCGGTCAGCGCCGGTTCGACCGCTGCGACCGGCTCCGGCGGGACGACACGCGTCACAAGCGGCGCGCTGTTCGTCACCGCGACCGGCGTCGCCGCGACATTCTCCACGACCACGCTGCCGCCACCGCCGCACCCGGCACAGGCCAGCGCGAGAAGGACCATTCCCGGCTTCACCGCTTCGGCTCCTCGCCCGGCGGCCCCATCCATTCGCGTGAAATCACTTCGCCGTTCGCGGTCCACGCCTCGACCTGCTTCGTCGCCGGATCGAGCGCGGCGAACAACGCCGTCGCGCCGCGCGAGGGGCAACCCGAATGGTAGCTGGCGGTCGCGCGCTCCCCCGCGCCCCAGCGCGCCATGCCATAGGGCCCATCGGTATAGCCCTGCCCGCACGTCCACGCGCCGGGCCGCAGCCGCGCGACCGGATCGAACAGCGCGCGGATCTTCACATAGCCTTCGGGCCCCACCTGCGCGCGCCGCGTCACCGCCCAGTAAGCGAACATGCTCTGCTGCCCCGCGGGCCGCTCGGCGCTGGTATGCTGCACTTCGCCCGAAGGGCTGACCTGCCACAGGAAGACCACCGTGCCCCAGCTGCGCATCTCGGCCGAAACCGGCACGGGCGCTTCCGCCGCCACCGGTACCCGGCTCGCGGGCGCGCAACTCGCCAGCATCGCTGCCGCTGCCAGATAGGCCAATCCTCTCACGCCGCCTCCCGGATCACGTCGAGAAAGGCCGAGCCATACGCCTCCAGCTTGCGCGCGCCAACGCCCGAGATGCGGCCCAGCGCATCGATCGACCCCGGCCGCTCGGTCGCCATGTCGCGCAGCACCGAATCGTGGAAGATGACATAGGGCGGCACCTGCGCTTCCATCGCCAGCTCGCGCCGCTTCGCCCGCAATGCCTCGAACAGCGGATCGCCGACGGGATTGGGCGCACCGCCTGCCTTGCTGCCCCGCCGCTTCCGCTCGCGCTTGGGCGGCAGCACCAGCGATACGGTCGCACCTTCCTTCAGGATCGCCTTGGCAGCCGGGCCGAACTCCAACCCGCCAAATTCATTGGCGCGCAGCGCATCCTTCAGCAGCAGCGCCCGCGCCACAGGCTTGATCAGGGCCGCTTCGTCGCCCTGGACGATCCCGAACACCGACAGCGCTTCATGCCCGTTGGTCATGCTCCGCTCGGTCGACTGGCCGAGCAATATGCTCTCGATATAGCCCACGCCAAAGCTCATGCCGGTGCGGAACACCGCCGAGAGGAATTTCTGCGCGGTCACCGTCGCGTCGATCGCGCTGGGCGGACTGAGGCAATTGTCGCAATTGCCGCAGGTCTCGGGCGCGTCCTCGCCGAAATGTCTGAGCAGAATCCGCCGGCGGCACGTCGCGGTCTCGACCAGCGCACCCAGCGCGGTCAGCCGCGTCCGCTCGCCCGTCTGCCGGTGCGGCTCGACTTCGGCGATGCGCTGCCGCGCCCGCGCGAAATCGTCGGCGCCCCAGTAAAGCTGCGCTACCGCCGGATCCCCATCGCGGCCCGCGCGGCCGGTTTCCTGATAATAGGCTTCGATCGATTTCGGCAGCCCGGCATGGACGACGAAGCGCACATCGGGCTTGTCGATCCCCATCCCGAACGCGACCGTCGCGACGATCACCATATCCTCGCTCGCCACGAACGCCGCCTGATTGCGCCGGCGCACGTCGGGATCGAGCCCGGCATGATAGGGCAGCACCCGCCGCCCGGTGGACGCCAGCTTCTCGGCCAGCTTCTCCACCCCGTTGCGCGTCTGGGCATAGACGATGCCCGGCCCGCTCTGCCCGGCGATGAAATCCACCACCTGCGCGGTCGTGTTCTCGCGGGGGCTGATGTCGTAGCGGATGTTGGGCCGGTCGAACCCGGCGACGATCAGCCCGTCGCGCGGAATGCCGAGCTGATCGAGAATATCCGCTTGGGTATGCGCATCGGCGGTCGCGGTCAGCGCGAGCCGCGGCACCTCCGGAAACGCGTCGAGCATCGGGCGGAGCAGGCGATAGTCGGGGCGGAAATCATGCCCCCATTCGGACACGCAATGCGCTTCGTCGATCGCGAACAGCGCAAGCTTCGACTGGCGAAGCAGGTTGCGGAACCCCTCGCCCGACGCCCGCTCGGGCGCGACATACAGCAGGTCGAGCTCGCCCGCGCGGAACCGCGCGATCGTCTCGTCGCGATTTTCGTCCACGCTGGTCAGCGTCGCGGCGCGAATGCCCACCGCTTCGGCGGCGCGCAACTGGTCGTGCATCAGCGCGATCAGCGGCGACACGACCAGACAGGTTCCGTCCAGCGCCACCGACGGCAGCTGATAGCAGAGCGACTTGCCCGCCCCGGTCGGCATCACCGCCAGCGTGTTCTGCGCCGCCATCACCCGATCGACGACGCGCGCCTGCACCCCGCGAAAATTGGGGAAACCGAAAATCTTGTGCAGGAGATCGAGCGGGTCGGCAGTCACGCGGCTGGCCTAGTTCGCCTCGCCCGTGTTAGCCAGCCCCATGAGCAGCGAACCCGCCAACAACCCCGCCGAGAACCGCTACGAGATGCAGGTGGAAGGCCGCACCGCCTATGCCGCCTACAAACTGCATGACGCGGTGATCACCTTCACCCACACCATCGTGCCCAAGGAACTGGGCGGGCGCGGCATCGCCACGAAGCTGATCGGCTTCGCGCTGGCCGATGTCCGCGAGAAAGGGCTGAGAGTGATCCCGCAATGCCCGTTCGTGGCGGCCTATATCGAAAAGCATCCCGAGGAACGCGACCTGCTGGCGTGATCCCCCTTCCGTCACCCCGCTAATCCCCAGCTAATCGACCAACCGGGCATTTCCGGTCTTGCCCCTGCAACACCGCTTGCCCAAGGATTCCCGCGATGACGGTAAGCGTGGACATGGGGCAGGACGGATCGGGAGCGGTCGTCCCGATCGATCTCGAGGAGCTCCTCGCCACGCGCCTGCTCGTCCAGGGCAATTCGGGCTCGGGCAAGTCGCACCTGCTGCGCCGCCTGCTCGAACGCAGCGCCGGCCATGTCCAGCAGGTCGTGATCGATCCCGAAGGCGATTTCGTCACCCTCGCCGATCGCTACGGCCATGTCGTCATCGAAGCGGTCGACTATTCGGAACGCGAAGTCGCCCGCTTCGCCCAGCGCATCCGCGAGCATCGCGCCTCGGTGGTCCTCAGCCTTGAGGGCCTCGAAGCCGAAGGCCAGATGAAGTGCGCCGCCGCCTTCCTCTCGGGCCTGTTCGATGCCCCGCGCGATCACTGGTATCCCGCGCTCGTCGTGGTCGACGAAGCGCAATTGTTCGCGCCGGCGGGCGGCGGCGAAGTGGCCGAGGAAGTCCGCCGCGCCAGCCTCTCGGCGATGACCAACCTGATGTGCCGCGGCCGCAAGCGTGGCCTTGCCGGCGTCATCGCCACCCAGCGCCTCGCCAAGCTCGCCAAGAATGTCGCTGCCGAAGCGTCGAACTTCCTGATGGGCCGCACCTTTCTCGACATCGACATGGCCCGCGCCGCCGATCTGCTCGGCATGGAGCGGCGGCAGGCCGAAGCGATCCGCGACCTCGATCGCGGCGTATTCCTCGCGCTCGGCCCCGCCGTGTCGCGCCGTCCCGTCTCGATCCGCATCGGCGCGGTCGAAACCAGCGCGCGCAGCGGCAGCCCCAAGCTGGTCCCCCTGCCCAGCGCGCCGAGCGAGGATCTGAAGGACCTTCTGCTCGCGCCGGCCGAGCCGACATGGAGCCCGCCCGCGCCGCCCGCCGCTCCGGCCGCGCCCAAGCTCGCCTCGGAATCGCTGCTCGAAGCGCTCGCCGCCACGGTCCCGGCCCGCGCCGAAGCCGAGCCCGAACGCGATCCCGAGGAAGCCGCCGCTGCCGTCGCCGACGTACTTCGCGCGATCGTCGAGGATGACGAGTCCGCCTTCCGCTCGGCGTCGGTGCTGTATCAGGACTTTCTCGTCCGCTGCCGCATGGCCGGCTTCCCCCGGCCCCAGCTCGACCTGTCGGGCTTCGTCCGCCGCCTCTCGGCCGCGCGCGCGGGCATTCACGGCGAGCCCTCGGGCGAATGGGGCGAAGCGCTCGACGCCGCCCGCGCGCTGCCTGACGACATGCTGGGCCCGTTCCTGCTCGTCGCCCGCGCCGCGCGCGAAGGCCTGCCCTGCCCGAGCGATGCGGAGATCGCCGCGACCTACGGCACCAGCTCGCTCGGCCGCGCCCGCCGCCTGATCGCCTATATCGAAAGCCGCGAGCTGTTCGTGTGCCGCGTCGATCTGGCAGGCAAGCGCTCGATCACGATTCCGCGCCTCGGCTGGACGACGCAGCCCGCCGAAGCGGCCTGAGTTTCGCCGCGATCCTGCCCGTATCGCGTTTCACGATCGCGGCATGATCCGCTTCGCAGCTCTCGCCCCGCTCCTCCTCGCCGCCGACGCCGCGGCCCCGCTGACCGTCAGCGGCGATCGCATCTATGACGCGGTGATCGATGGCGTCCCCGCACGGCTCCGCATCGATCCCGGCGCGCCGTCGATGCCGGTGATCAATCCCGGCCTTGCCGCGCGGATCGGGCTGAACGGCAGCCTGATCGGCACTCGCGTCGCGATCGGACCGATCCGGCTGAGCGGCAAATCCTCGATCTCCACGCTCGATCTGGCCGGCAGCGGCCCGTTCAAGCGCCGCGCCACCTGGTTCGAAGCGAACTGGGCCGATGACGTGGATGGCGCGATCGGCCCGGGCGGGATGCCCGCCGATGTCGTCCGCTTCGATCTGCGCGCGCCGCAACCGGGCGAGCGGACCGTGTCGCTGCCGCTGCTCGACATGCGCTGGGCCGGGATGGGCGTGCGGGTGATGGTCGGCGACCGGCCGGTGACCATCCGCTTCTCGCTCGACCGCGCCGAAAGCCTCGCCACCGCCAGCGCGGGCGCGGTGATCGCCGCCAATCATCGCGGATCGTTCGACCGGCCCGCCGAAACCCGGATCGTCTATCTCGGCGTCCAGCGCCCGGTGCGCCATCTGGCGCTGGCCAGTCCGCTGACGATCGGCCCGCTGTCGATCACCGGCCTGTTCGTGCGCACCGGCGATTTCGGCAGCGCCGCGAGCATTCCCGATGGCCCCCAGCCCGAACCCGATCCCGACGAGATCGTCGTGACCGGCGGCAAGAAGGCGAAGAAAAGCGATCTCGGGCTCGTGATCGGCCGCGATCATCTCGATCGCTGCTCGTCGATCCTGTTCGACAAGCCGGCCAAGCTGCTCACGCTCAGCTGCCGTTGACGGTCGCCCGCCGCCCGCAACGGGCAGGCGGCGGGTGCCGTGTGCCTTACTTGGGTGCGATCACCGCGCTGAACGCGCCGTCGCTGGTGTTGCCGGCCACTTCGTTGGTGCCGAAGCTGTTCAGCGTCGCGCCGCCGGCGACGAGCACGCCCGTGCCGTTCTGGCCGATCGCGGTATCGCCGACCTGACCGACCACGCCGGCGCCATTGGCGACGATGCCGAAGGTCGTATTCCCCGACACGCTCGAATCGGTCACCAGCAGCTTGGCCACGGCGCCCGCCGGACCCTTGACGAGGATGCCGCTGGCATTCTGATCGATCACGCTGTTGCGGATGGTCACGCTGATCGGCGACGATGCAGCGGCCAGCGCCTCGATCCGGACACCGGCGTTCAGATTGTTGATCACCTGGGTATTGGTGATCGTCGCCTGCGCGCCAAAGCCCGATGCGGGGAAGAAGCCGATCCCACCGGTCAGGGCATTGCCGCTGCCGCCGCTTTCGCTGATCTGGACATTGTCGATGAACACCTTGGTCGAGACATTCTGCGGCTGGACATTGATGCCATAGCCGTTGCGGAAGCCGCGAATCTTGACGTTGCGGATCGTCACCGATGCCGCGTTGAGGATGTTGATGCCGTTGATGCCCGACGAACCCGTCTGGCCCAGGCCTTCGAAATCGAGGCCGCTGATCTGCACATGCGCGGTGGTCGAGTTGATGACGAACGCATTGGTCGCCGCCACCAGCACGCCGCCCTCGGTCGTGTCGCAGATGATGCTGATCGACTTGGTGATCGTCAGCGAGCCGAAGCCGCCCGGATCGAGGCAGTTGATCTCGCCGCCAGCGGCAGTCTTCGAGATGGAGCCCTGAAAGGTCTTGCACGGTGCGGTGCGGCTGCACGGATTGGCGTCGTCGCCCACGCCCGAGACCCAGGTGCGCGTCGCCTGCGCATAGGCCGGCGCGCTCAACATGCCGAAGCCGATGAACGCGGCAGTAGTCAGCGCAATGCGCTTGCTCGTGATAGCCATTTCAAAATCCCCTATTCGCGGTTCGAGTCCAGCGAACCGGGGGCGTAACTACTCCCTTAAATACGCCGCGACGAACGGAAAATAGGGGCCAGTCACCAAGCCGCGATGGTCTCGCGCAGCCACGCCTCGGTCGCTTCGGAATAGACGACCTGCAGCATGTGTCCGCCGTCGATCAGCCGGATCGTCGCGCCGGGGATCGCCGCAGCCGTATCGGTGCCGTGCAGCGCGGGCGCGAGGATCGCGTCGCCATGACCATAGAGGATCGCGACCGGCGCCTTCATCCCCGCATAGAGCGCCGCCTGCCGCGTCATTGACTCCTTCGCCATGCTCAGCTCGAACGCCGCCGACTGGAAGCCGCGCGGGCGCAGCACCAGCGCACCGCCGCCGCGCGTCGCGAAATCGGCGGGCACCGGATCGGGCGCGAACACCTGCACCGTCTTGGTCTTGCCGGTGCGCATCCCGATCGGGGTCGCGAGCGTCCAGCCGATCAGTCCGCTGATTGCCGGGGGCACGTTCATCGCCTTGAAGGCTTCGGGCGGCCGGTCGATCGGCTGGGTATAGGGCGCGATCAGTGCCAGCCCGCGCACCTTGTCGGGATGCGCCAGCCCCACCGCCAGCGCCACCGCACCGCCCATCGAATGGCCGACCAGCACCGGCCGGTCGAGCCCCAGCCGCTCGATCAGCCCGGCGACGATCTCGCCCTGCAACTGGATATCGGGGCGCGGCCGGTACACGCTCGAATGGCCCCAGCCGGGCCGGTCGATCACGATGACGCGATGGTCCTTCGCCAGTGCCTCGGCCAGATCGGCGAAGTTGCGCATCCCGCCAAGGATGCCGTGGATCATCACGATCGCCGGCGCGCCCGGCGCGCTCTCGCCCTTGTCGGTATAATGGATCCGCCCGCCCATCACCTCGGCGAACTGGCCGTCGGCGGGAACGAGCTTCTCCACGCCCTTCGCGATGAACCCGGCCCACCATGCCAGCCCGGCGATCAGCACCGCCAGCGCCACCAGCACCCACAACAAGATCGACATCGCCTCTCCTATCCGGAAGCGACATCGCCTCCCTGCTCGGCTTCCTGAGCCTGCCTTGCCCACATCTCGGCATAAAGCCCGCCAAGACGCAACAATTCCCCATGCGTCCCCTTCTCGGCGACCCGGCCGCTTTCCAGCACGACGATCTGATCGGCATGGACCACGGTCGACAGGCGATGGGCGATCACGATGGTCGTGCGTCCGCGCTCGATCGCTTCCAGCGTCGCCTGAATATCGGCCTCGGTCCGGCTGTCGAGCGCGCTGGTCGCTTCGTCGAGGATCAGGATCGGCGGATCCTTCACCAGCGTCCGCGCGATCGCCACGCGCTGCTTCTCGCCGCCCGACAGCTTCAGCCCGCGCTCGCCGACGCGCGTGTCGAACCCTTCGGGCAGCGCCTGGATGAACCCGGCGATCGCCGCCCCGCGCGCGGCATTGGCGACCTGCTCGGGCGTCGCGCCTTCGCGGCCATAGGCGATGTTGTAGCCTATGGTATCGTTGAACAGCACCGTGTCCTGCGGCACGATCCCGATCGCCGCGCGCAGGCTGCTCTGCGTCACCTGGCTGATGTCCTGCCCGTCGATCGTCACCCGTCCGCCGGTCAGGTCGTAGAAACGGTAGAGGATCCGCGCGAGCGTCGACTTGCCCGCGCCCGATGGCCCGACCACCGCCAGTGTGCTCCCCGGCGGCACGTCCAGATCGATCCCCTTGAGGATTTCGCGTTCGGGATCATAGGCGAAGTGCACGCCTTCGAACCGCACATGGCCGCTGCCGACCGCCAGCGCGGGCGCGCCGGGCGCATCCTTCACTTCGGCGTCGGTATCGATCAGGTCGAACATGCTGCCCATGTCGATCACGCCCTGCCGGATCGTGCGATAGACCATGCCGAGCAGGTCGAGCGGACGGAACAGCTGGGCAAGCAGCGTCGATACCAGCACCACATCGCCCGGCGTGAACTGGCCCGTGCTCCATCCCCACACGATCAGCGCCATGCCCGCGCCCATCATCGCATTGGTGATCAGGCTCTGCCCGATATTGAGCCACGCCAGCGAATTCTCGCTCACCGTCGCCGCGCGGGCATAGGCGGTCACGGCATCCTCGTAGCGCTTCGCTTCGCGCGCCTCCGCGTTGAAATATTTCACCGTCTCGAAATTCAGCAGCGAATCCACCGCGTGCGCCACGGCGCCGGTGTCGAGATCGTTCATCTGCTGGCGCAGCTTCGCCCGCCAGTCGGTAACCCAGCGGGTGAAGGCGATATAGACCACCACCATCGCCAGCGTGCCCGCCACCAGCCAACCGCTGAACCGCGTCCAGAAGATGCCGACGACCAGCCCCAGCTCGAGGATGGTCGGCGCGATGTTGAACAGCAGGAAATACAGCATCGTATCGATGCTCTTGGTCCCGCGCTCGACCACCTTGGTCACCGCCCCCGTGCGCCGCTCCAGATGGAAGCGCAGCGAGAGATTGTGGAGATGGCGGAACACGTCCGCCGCCAGACGCCGCGTCGCATCCTGCCCGACCCGCTCGAACACCACGTTGCGCAGATTGTCGAACACCGTGCTGCCCAACCGCGCAGCGGCATAGCCGACCACCAGCGCCACCACGAGCCACACCGCGTCGCGAGACCCCAGCGCCATCCGGTCGATCGCGCCCTGCAACGCGAACGGCGCGCCATAGACCTGCACCAGCTTCGATGCGACGACGAGCAGCATCGCGATCGCGATCCGCGCCCTCAGGCCCGGCGCATCGGCGGGCCACAGATAGGGCAGGAAGCGCTTCATGGTGGCCCAGAGCGGCCGCTCGGGTGCAGATTCAGAAGTTTGCGGAGGCATCAAGCCGCATTTGGGGCGGCTGGCGCGCGGATGCAACGCTTCGGCGGAACAGGGACCGCTTCCATCCGTTAACACTTCGAGAGGAGCGAGCGATGGACCCGGTCTATTTCGTGATGGCGATCCTGGGATGCAGCGACGATGGCATGTCGTGCCAACAGGCGCGTATCGAGCCGGTCCGCTACGAAAGCGCCGCCCAGTGCAACGCAGCGGTCGGCGGTGTCCTCCCCAAGCACACCGATCTCGATTTCCCCGTGGTCGGCGCATCGTGCCAGGCCAAGGCGGGACGCCTCGCGGACAATCGCCCTCCGGTCCGTCCCGGCAGCTGAACCGCGCGACAAACCGCACGATGCTGGCCTAACCCTTTTATTTCCGGTATCTTTCCGCCTTCGTAACGAAAACACGGAGGGGCATTCCGATGTTGAGGAAGATATTGGGCACGCTAGCGGGCATCTTGGTCGCGATGCTGGTGGTCACCGGCATGGACGCGCTCAGCCACACTCTGTTTCCGGAAAGCGTCGCGCGGTCGATGGACTATGCCGATATCGCGGCCGCGATCGCCGCCGCGCCGCTCACCGCGAAAGTGATCCTCGCCTGCGGCTGGTTTCTCGCGCCGCTGATTGGCGGGCTGGTCGCGACGCAGATTTCGAACTGGCCGCTATCGGGCTGGATCGTCGCCGGGCTGATCCTACTCGCCTGCGTCGCCAATGCGGCGCTGATTCCGGGCCTGCCGGTCTGGATGTGGGTCGCCGGGGTCGTAGCCCCGCTTCTCGCCGGGCTGATCGTGAAGGGCACGACGGGTCCGGCCTGACGCCGGAGCGGGTCAGTCGTTGGCGGGCACCGGCTCGCGCACGATCGGCAGCGCCCAGCGGATCTGGTCGCGCAGCAGCGATTCGAGATTCTCGGCGCCGGCATTGTGCGCCGCCGCGCGCTTGCGCAGCAGCGTGACCAGCAGGTCGGCGCGGGTCTGCGGCGGAGCGGGGGTTGCACGGCCGCGCGACATGGCGCGGGAAAGCTGGACCGAAAGAAGCGTCACTGGGCGATAACCTTGGGGTCGGGGGGCCTTCCCTAAAATGCCCCGCGCCGCCTTTCCGAAATCCTGCCGGACGCGGTTAACGCAGCTCAACCTATCTCGGCCGGTTCCACAATCCGTTGCGGCTGACCGGCGGATAAAGCGACTTGCGCCGCGCCGCCTGTACGAACGATCGCGCGATCCAGCCGATCTTCTCGAACGCGCTGGTCTTCACCCGGTGATCCCAGGCATGTTCGCCGCGCTCGGCCACCTTGCGCGCGATGTCGCCATAGATGCCCGCCGCCGCCAGCACCGCCCATGCCGACCGAAAGCCCAGCGCAGGTGTCCCCGCCCGCGCGCTTTCCTCATATTCGCCGGCATGGGTCGCCAGCCGCCGCGCCAGCATCGCCAGCCGCTGGCGGAAGGGCGGCTTCATATGCTGCCCCGGCGGCATATCGACTTCGACCAGCCATTCGTCGGGCAGATAGCAGCGCCCGGCGCGGTCATCCTCCTCGATATCGCGCGCGATATTGGAAAGCTGGAACGCCAGCCCGAGATCGCAGGCGCGGTCGAGCACCGCCTCGTCGTCGGGCTTCACGCCCATCACCACCGCCATCATGCAGCCGACCGCGCCGGCGACATGGTAGCAATAACGGTACAGGTCGTTCTCCGAACGCGGGTGCCAGTCCGCCGCATCGAGCGCGAACCCTTCGATCACGTCCCACACGAACCGGTGCGGAATTCCGGTCTCGGTCACCACGATCCGCAGCGCGTCGAACGCCGGATCGCCGACCCAATGCCCGTCCAATGCCGCCTGCGTCTTCTCGCGCATCACCGCCAGCCGCGCATCGGCATCCTCGACCGCCGTCATGCCGTGCCCGTGATCCTGCCCATCGGCCAGATCGTCGCACGCCCGGCACCAGGCATAGAGCAGCCACGCCCGCTCGCGCGTCTTGCGGTCGAACAGCTTGCTCGCCGCGCCAAAGCTCTTCGAGCCCCGCGCGATCGACTCGCCCGCCGTCGCGACGATCGCCGCGCGCGAGGGGAGCATCCCGCTCAGAGATCTTCCCTCTTCATATTGATGATCGGCACGATCGGCTGGGCGTTCGCCATCTTCTCCAGCAACCCGTCGAGATCGTCGTCGACCAGCAACAGCGGCTGATGCTGCGGCCGGACGAAGCCGACATTGCCCATATGCTCCCAGAACTCGACCAGCTTGTCGTAATAGCCGGCGATGTTGAGCAGCCCGATCGGATCGGTGTGATAGCCCAGCTGCGCCCAGCTCAGCGCTTCCCACAATTCGTCCATCGTTCCGGTGCCGCCGGGCAGGTTGATGAACCCGTCGCCCAGCTCGACGAAGCGCGCCTTGCGCTCGTGCATCGTGTTGACGATTTCGAGGCTGGTCAGCCCCTGATGCGCCACTTCGGCATTGACCAGCGAGGTCGGGATGATCCCGATCACTTCGCCCCCGGCCTCCAGCGCGGCATCGGCCACCGCGCCCATCAGCCCCAGCTTGCCGCCGCCATAGACCAGCCCCAGCCCGCGCTTGGCGAGGCCATGCCCCACCATCCGCGCAGCTTCGATATAGACGGGGTCTGCCGGGGTCGCCGACCCGCAATAGACTGCGATGCGCTTCACTTTAATTCTCCAAGCATCAAATCGGCCGTCGCCTTGGCGCTGCCGACCACGCCGGGAATACCGGCGCCGGGATGCGTTCCCGCACCCACGAAATACAGGTTCGAGATCGCGTCGTCGCGATTGTGCGTCCGGAACCACGCGCTCTGGGTCAGGATCGGCTCGAGGCTGAAGGCCGAGCCGAGATGCGCGTTGAGCTCGCTCTTGAAATCGGGCGGCGCGAAGCTGAACTGCGTCACGATCCGCTCGCGGATATCGGGCGCCACCCGCTTGGCCAGCACGTCGAGGATGCGCTGCTCCAGCACCGGCGCGACCTGGTTCCAGTCCGCGGGGAACTTGCCCAGATGCGGCACCGGCACCAGCGCGTACATCGTCGAATGCCCCTCGGGCGCCATCGCCGGATCGGTCGCGGTCGGATGGTGGAGATAGATCGAGAAATCCTCGCTCAACACGCCGGAATCGTAAATATCCTCGAGCAGCCCCTTGTAGCGCGGCCCGAACAGGATCGAATGGTGCGGAATGTCGGGGAAGCTCCCCTTCAGCCCCAGGTGCAGCACGAACAAGGAGGGCGAGAAGCGCTTGCGCTCGACCTTCGCCGCGGTCCGTTGCGCGCTGCGCGATCCCTTCAGCAGGTCGCGATAGCTGTGGACCACATCGGCGTTGCTCGCCACCGCATCGGCTTCATACACCGCGCCGCTCTTCGTCCGCACGCCCGTCACCCGGTCGCCCAGCGTATCGATCGCGGTCACCGGATCGCCCAGCTTCACCACGCCGCCCAGCCGCTCGAACAGCGCGACCATGCCTGCGATCAGCCGGTTGGTGCCGCCCATCGCCCACCACACGCCGCCATCGCGCTCCAGCTTGTGGATCAGCGCATAGATGGCCGAGGATTTCATCGGATTGCCGCCGATCAGCAGCGTGTGAAAGCTCAGCGCCTCGCGCAGCTTCTCGTTCTTCACGTAACTGGACACGATCGAATAGACCGATCGCCACGCCTGGTTGCGCACCAGCGCCGGCGCGGCCTTCACCATCGACATGAAGTCGAGGAACGCCACCTGCCCCAGCTTGACATAGCCGTCCTCATAGACGCCCGCCGAATAGCCGAGGAAGCGGCGATAGCCCTCGATATCGTGCGGCGCGAGCCGCGCCAGTTCGCCGCGCAGCTTCACATCGTCGTTGGTGTAATCGAACACCGTCCCGTCCGGCCAGCTGAGGCGATAGAAGGGCGAAACCGGCACCAGCTTCACATCCTCGCCGATGTCGCGGCCCGACAGACGCCACAGCTCGCGCAGCGTATCCGGCGCGGTGATCACCGTCGGCCCGGCATCGAAGGTGAAGCCGTCGCGCTCCCAATAGTATCCGCGCCCGCCCGGCTTGTCCCGGCCCTCGATCAGCACGGTATCGACGCCCGCCGATTGCAGCCGGATCGCGAGCGCCAGCCCGCCGAATCCCGCACCGATGACAATCGCACGCCTCACTTCGCATTCCTTCGTATCGCTGCGACCGCGCGGCCGATCGGCACCGGCGGTTTTCCGCTCAATACGCGCAGCCGGTCGAAATGGGTCGACTGTCCCGCATAGAATCGCGCGATCAGCTTCGGGTCGAGCCTATAGAAGCGTTCGAGCACGCGATAGCGCTGATCCGGCTCGGCCGCGTGAAACAGCATCGCCGCCAGCATCCGGTAGAATCCGCGCGCCTTCCACGTCCGCTTCGCATGGCGATAGAGCAGGTCGTGCAGCGCGTTGCCGCTCAGGTCCCCGGCCTTCGCCACCAAAGCCGCAGTGCGCACCGCGTCGGGCAGCGAGTAGCTGGTCAGCGGGTGGAACAGCCCGGCGCGAATCCCCGCCTTGGCCACCTTGTTGCCGCCCGATTGCCAATAGGCGTCGAAATCGCCGCCCAACACCACTGCGATCGACCCGGCTTCCTCGCGCTGCACCCGCTCGACCTGCCAGCCGCGCGCCGCGACATAATCGTCGATCCGCCCTTTCATCGCTTCGATGTCGGGCACATGATCGTCGCTGTAATAGGTATCCTCGAGGAACAGCCGCGTCGCGGCAAAGGGCAGCGCGTACATGAAGCGATAGCCGTCGATCTGCTCGACGGTCGCATCCATCACCATCGGCCGGGCGACGTCGTGCGCCTCGTGCAGCCGGAATTCGCGGCCAAGGAATTTCTGCCAGCCCAACTCCAGCAGCCCCAGATCCGCCGGCCCCCGGCAATCGATCACCCCCCCGGCCTCGACCCGGTCGCCATCCGCCAGCACCACCGCCTTGCTGCTCGCCGCCAGCACCTTGCGCTTCGTCATCAGCGCTTCGGGCGGCAGCGTCTCGCGCATCACCGCGTCGAGCCGCTCGGACTCGATCGAATAATAGGGCGAACGCAGCGTCCGCTCGTGCGCGGGAAAGGCCACGTCGTACTGCGACCAGCCATAGGAGACGAGCGGCGCGACCAGCCAGCGGTCCGCCGCCGACACGTCGCTGCCGAAGAACGACCAGAGATGATTGCCCCCGATCCGCGGCCCGCCTTCGATCACCCGCACGGTGCAATCGGGCCGCTTCTTCGCCAGCCCCAGCGCGATCAGCGCGCCCGCGAGTCCACCGCCTACGATCGCAACGTCGCAATGGTGAATGGATGGCATGTCAAGCGACTAGCGCAACGATTCGTCGCTGACAAATGCCCCCTCCGACACGAGTGCCGGAGGGGCAGGGTGGTGGGAGGGAGGCGTGATGCGGCCCCACTCCACTTCCAATTCAAAATCGTTCGTCACCCCGGCCTTGTGCCGGAGCTCACCAGGCATCTTGGGCAGCCCTCAGGCTTCTTGCCCGTCCCATGCCTCCCGGTGGATCCCGGCACTTAGGCCGGGATGACGGTGGCCTTCGTTACGCCGCCTTCAGCAGCGGCCATTCCTGCGCCATCGCCCGCGCCACCGAGGGGCGGCTGCGCAGCTTCGCGCGATAGGCTTTCAGCGCGGGATAGTCGGCGATCGCCACTCCGGCATGTTCACACCAGTTGAGCACCGCGAGCAGATAGGCATCGGCCACGGTGAAGTGATCCTCGAGGAACTCGCGGCCCGCCAGCTGCCGCTCCAGCACGCCGAGCGGCTTGCCCGCCCGCGCCTTCGCCGCCTCGCGCTCGGCGTCGCTCGCATAGCCCAGCAGCGGCATGAACACCGCCTTGTGCAGCTCGGTCGACACGAAGTTCAGCCATGCCAGCATGCGGTAATGCGCGTCGGAGAAATTGGTGAAGGACAGCGCGCCTTCGGGCGCCAGCTCGGCGATATAGGTCAGCACCGCCGGCCCCTCGCTCAGCACGAACCCGCCCGGCGTTTCGATCGCGGGCACATAGCCCATCGGGCTCAGCGCAGTGAAATGGCGTCCGTCGGGCAAGCGGCCATCGGCGGGCACTTCGATGAATTCGGCGTCGAGCTCGGCTTCCTCCAGCGCGATCCGCGCGGCCAGCGAGCAGGCGAAGGGCTTGAAATACAACTTCACAGCACGCGACTCCCTCACACTTGATTTTTATACAATCCCGCATAGAAATAAGAGCGTCAAGGAATTTTATGCAGAATCGCACAGAAATATCGAAAAAGCCGCGCGGCCGTCCGCGCGCCTTCGATCGCGACGAAGCGTTGCAGGCAGCGGCATCGCGGTTCCGCACCCGTGGGTTTTCAGGGACGTCGCTCGACGAATTGTCGCAGGCGACCGGCGTCAACCGCCCCAGCCTCGCCGCGGCGTTCGGCGACAAGCGCGACATGTACCTGGCCTCCCTCGAACGCACCTATGCATGGCTCGAACAGAGTTTCGCCGGGCTGATCGACGCGAAATTGCCCTTGCGCGAGACGCTCGAACGCATGTTCCGCTACACGATCAACGTCTATCTCGGCGGCGAGGAAGGCCCCTCGGGCTGCATCGCGCTCAACACCGCCGTGGTCGAAGCCGTGGTCGATCCCGAGATCCGCGCGATGCTCGCCCGCGTCCTCGATCTCGAAGACCGCGCGATCGGCGCGCTGATGGTCCAGGCCGGCAGCCCCACCCCACAAGCCCATGCCCATCTGGTCACCTCGGTCATCCAGGCGCTGAGCATCCGCGCCCGCACCGGCCGCCCGCGCGAAGAGATGGAAGCGATCGCGGCAAGCTGCGTCGATCTGGTGGCGGGTCCGAGATAACCTCCCTTCGCCGATTTTACGGGGAAGGAAGCGGAACGGTTCGGCGACCTGCCCTTCGCACGTCACTCGCGGGATGCGGTCAGTTCACCACGGGCCATTTTGCACTCCAGCTGACCTCCGCACAGCGCCGTTGCTCGCAGAGGCCGCTGCTGGTCACTTGCCGTCGAACCCAATCGGAGCGGGTGCGCGAGACACCAGGCTCGAATGCAACAAAGAGGCGGTCAGCTTCCGGCGATAACGCCGAAAACTGACGGATATAGTCTTTCAACACCGCCTCGCTGACAGGTACTTCATTCCAAAAGAGATTACCTTCGCGCGATACTCTCAGAGAAAAGCCGCCGGTAACCTCGATAGAATTTTCGAACGGAAGGCGCGCGGTTTCGTCTTTCCGTTCCAGGTTGAGGCCGTGGTCGACGGTGCGAGTCTGATCACAGGCGCAAAGTCCCACCGCAGCAAAAAGGGCGACAAGTCTCGTCATGTCGATACGATAAGCTGCCAGCCGTCAGGTTTACAGGCGTTTGCGCGATGGATCGCAATCGCCCACTCCCGCGAAGGCGGGAGGTGGCTATACACAGCCGATGACTTCCCTCCGTCAGCCGCTCCGTATCCCACGCCCCGCCCTCTACGCTGCGCTGGCGCTCGCCGCCATCTTCGCAGTCGTCCTCATCCTCATGCAGCGCCCGCCGATCTGCGCGTGCGGCACGGTCAAGCTCTGGCACGGCGTCGTCCATAGCAGCGAGAACAGCCAGCATCTCGCCGACTGGTACACCTTCAGCCACATCATCCACGGCTTCATCTTCTACGCCGCCGCACATTTCTGGCTGAAGGGCGATGCGCGACGATGGGCCTTTCCCGCCGCGGTGCTGACCGAAGGCGCGTGGGAAGTGCTGGAGAACTCCCCGATCATCATCAACCGCTATCGCGAAGCGACGATGGCACTGGGCTATTCGGGGGACAGCATCGTCAATTCTATGGCCGATATCGGCTGGATGAGCTTCGGCTTCTGGCTCGCCACGCGCCTTTCCGCGCGCGTCACCATCGGCATCGCCATCGCGTTCGAACTGATGACACTGATCCTGATCCGCGACAATCTGACGCTCAACGTGCTAATGCTCGTCTGGCCGGTCGAAGCGATCAAGGTGTGGCAGGGCGCGGCCCTGTTGAGCTGACCGCTTCGTCACGCTCCCACCCGTCATCCCGGACTTGTTCGGTGCATATCCCTTTCGACCAGGTGGTCGTTTTCGTGCGCGAGAGGGATAAACGCGAACAAGTCCGGGGTGACGGTCGCAGATGCAGGGGCTAGAGCAACCCGGTGAGCATCGCCCTCGCCATCCTCCTTTCCGCCATCGCGATGACGCTGATCGTCGGGGTGCGCTATCTGATTGTCAGCGGCGCGTTCGATCTCGCCACCCGCGCGCGCGTTCCCGGCCTTTATCGCGGCCTAGCGCCGCAGATCCGCAAGGAGATCGGATGGAGCCTCGCCAGCGCCGCGATCTACGGCGTGCCCGCGGGCTTGGTCGCCTGGGGCTGGCAGAATCGCGGCTGGACGCTGATCTACACCGACGCTTCGGCATATCCGCTCTGGTATCTGCCGCTGTCGGTGCTGCTCTATCTCTTCGCGCACGATACCTGGTTCTACTGGACGCATCGCTGGATGCACCGGCCGGCGCTGTTCCGCGTCGCGCATGCCGTCCATCACGCCAGCCGTCCGCCGACGGCATGGGCAGCGATGAGCTTCCACCCCTGGGAAGCAATCACCGGCGCTGTGGTAATTCCGCTACTGGTCTTCGCGATTCCGATCCATGTCGCCGCACTCGGGCTGGTCCTCACGATCATGACGGTTATGGGTGTGACCAATCATATGGGCTGGGAGCTGTTCCCGCGCTTCATGTGGCGGGGGGTGTTGGGGGGCTGGCTGATCACGGCGAGCCACCATCAGCGGCACCATGACGAGTACAGGTGCAACTATGGCCTCTATTTCCGTTTCTGGGACCGCATCTGCGGCACGGATCGCGGCATCGGCAGCTTCCAGGGCCGCGCTTCTGGGCGCCGCACTGCTCCTGCTACCCGGGATGGCCCCGGGGCATAGCGGCAGCCTGCAGGTCGAGATCGTCAAGCTGCGCTCGAACAAGGGTATCATCCGCCTCTGCCTGACCACCGATCCGAAGAACTTCCCCGACTGCAAGGGCGCCAATGCGGTCAAGCACAGCGTTCCCGCCACCACGACGCGCATCAATTTCGAAGGGCTGCCGCCCGGCACCTATGGCCTAGCCGTCATCCATGACGAGAACGGCAATTCGAAGCTCGACACCGTGCTGGGGATGCCCAAGGAAGGCTTCGGCTTCTCGAACAACCCCGGCATCGGCTTCGGCCCGCCCAAGTTCAAATCGACCAGCTTCACGGTCGGCGCCACCGTGGAGCATCAGCAGGTCCGCATGAAATATCTGCTCTAGGGCATGGCGGCGGGGCTGCGTTCGTTACCGGTTGTAATCGCCCGGGGAGCCAATAGACCTGAGCGGCGTTTCGCAGTTGCAATATCCCGTCGGAGGCCGCCAGTGTCGTATCGCGCCGCGTTCCTGTTCCCCCTGCTGCTCGCCACCCCCGCCTTCGCGCAGGACGACGCCACACCCGCTCCGGCGCCGCTGATCGATCCCGCCAAGCTCGAAGGCGATTCGCTGCGCATCGGCGCGGCGGTGGGCTTCACCCCAAGCTATGACGGGTCCGACGATCTGGTGCTCACCGCCGTGCCCGGCATCCAGGGCCGCGTCTCGGGCATCAACTTCGCGCTGCGCGGCAACCGCCTCTGGGCCGATGTCATTCCCACCAGCGGCGGCCCCGGCTGGGACGTCCAGCTCGGCCCGATCGTCAGCCTCAACTTCAACCGCAAATATCGCGGCACGGTCACCGATCCGCAGGTCCGCCGCCTGCCCCTGCGCAACATCGCGGTCGAAGTCGGCGGGTTCGTCGGGATCGGCAAGCAGGGCGTGATCACCAGCGACTATGACAAGCTCAGCGTCAGCGTCGCCTATACCTATGACATCAACGGCGTGCACAGCAGCCAGTCGATCACCCCCGCGATCGATTACGGCACGCCGCTCAGCACAAAGGCCTATGTCGGCTTCAATCTCCAGGCCAATTACGAGGGCCAGGGCTTTGCCGACGCCTATTTCACCGTCACGCCCGCAGACAGCATCGCCAGCGGCCTGCCCGCCTATCGCGCACGCAAGGGGTGGAAGGACTGGACGCTCAGCGCCTTCGGCCTCCACGCGCTGACCGGCGACCTGACCGGCGGCCTCTCGCTGATGGTCGCGGGCTCGTACCGCCGGATGCTCAACGATTTCGCCGAGACGCCGATCGTCAGCATCGCCGGATCGCGCAATCAGTGGACCGGCATGGCGGGCCTCGCCTACGCCTTCTGACGACGCCGTTCCCCTGCCCGTGAGTCCCCGCTAGGGTTTACGGTTCAGCTTGCTGAACCAAAAAGGGGGGATTAGGATGGCGTATACGGATGGCCCGCGCGGGGTCGGCGGATGGCTGGCCTTCTTCCTCCTGACGCTGGCCGTGTTCGGGCCTCTGCTCGAGATCGCCGGCATCGTCGCACAGCTGACCAACCCCGACATCGCCCGCGCCTATGGCGCCCGCTGGCCTGCGGTCCGCACCAGCGCCGTCGCGCTGTCCGCCGCCGGCATCCTGATCGGCTGGTTCATCGTCGGCCGGTTCCTGCTGGTCCGCAACTGGCGGACGGTGCGAATCGGCGTCGCCGGCCTGTGGCTGCTGTGCGCGCTCAGCATCCTCGTCGCGCCGCTGCTGGTCTCGCTGTTCGGCAACATCCCGTTCCGCGCGCTGGTCAGTCAGATGATCCCCGCGCTGATCCGTCCGATCCTCTACAGCGCGATCTGGACCGCCTATCTGCTCCGCTCCCGCCGCGTCGCGAACACCTATGGCGATCCCGACGCCGACCAGGCCGAGCTGGCGCGCGTGTTCCGCTGATCCCGCCGG
The DNA here is from genome assembly GCF_012927115.1 of Sphingomonas sp. G-3-2-10. NCBI lineage: Bacteria > Pseudomonadati > Pseudomonadota > Alphaproteobacteria > Sphingomonadales > Sphingomonadaceae > Sphingomonas > Sphingomonas sp. G-3-2-10. The sequence continues at coordinate 3,191,548 of NZ_JABBFY010000001.1, forward strand.
CAATCTCCCAAAAGGACTCCCATGAAATATCTCGCCGCCGCCGCCGCGCTCGCCTGGGCCGGGCCCGCTCTTTCGCAGACCGCGCCGCTATCCGCCGACGTGCCTTCGGCCGCGCGCATGAGCCCCGAGCTTCTCGCCGCGACCGAACGCGAAGCCGGGCCCGTGCTGGTCGCGCTGGAGAAGCTCGGCGGGGGCAAGGGCGCGCGGGATACCGCCGGCGGCCTTCGCCTGCTGCGCGAAGAAGCCGGGAAGAACAACGAACTGGCGACGATATTGCTCGGCGCCATCTATGGCGACGGCGCCTATGGCGTCCCGCGCGACTCGGCGGAGAACATCCGCTGGTATCGCCGACTGTTCGACGGCGCCCGTCCGGGTTCGCCCTGGCGCGGCGGGGCGGCGGCGGCGCTGGGCACTTACTACATGCGCGGCGAAGGCGTCGCCCGGGACGATGCCGAAGCGGCGCGCCTGCTCAAGATCGCGGCCGAGGCCGGGGACAAGGAAGGAATGACCTGGTACGGCATCGTCCTCGCCAGCGGGCGCGGCGTGCCGCTCGATCACGCCGCCGCCGTCCGCTGGCTGACTCCGCCCGCCGAGGGCGGGGACCGGGCGGCGATGACCATGCTCGGCTTCCTGTACGAGCGCGGCGACGGCGTGCCCCGCGATCCGGCGCGCGCGCTCCAGCTTCACCGTGCCGCCGCCGACAAGGGCAGCAACCTGTCGGCCACGCGCGCCGCGCTGCTTCTGCTGACCGGCACGGACCAGGATCCGAAGCTGGCCTTCCATTATGCCGGGATCGCCGCGGCGGGCGGCGAAAGCGATGCGATGGCGATCTTCGGCGTGATGCACCTGAACGGCATCGGCACGCCGGTGAACCATGAGGAAGCGGTGCGCTGGCTGCGCCCGGCGGCGGAAAAGGGCGACGCAGCCGCCATGCTCGAGCTGGTCTATGCCTTCGCGCGGAGCCAGGGCAAGGCGGTGCCGCAGGCGGAAGCCTATGTCTGGCTGCAAAAGTCGGCCGATCTGGGCAATCCGCAGGCCATGTTCCTGCTCGCCGGATCGATCGAGCGCGGCTTCGTCCCGGGCACCCGTGACGACGCGATCGGCTGGTATCGCAAGGCCGCTGCCAAGGGCGACACGAAAGCCGTGGATGCGCTCAAGCGGCTCGGTGTCGCGCCCTGACGCGCTTGACCCTTCCCCCGCGCCGCCTTCGCGGCTAACAAGGGCCATCCCCGGGGGACCGCTGACGCGCGGTTGAGAGGGAGGCAGCAGCCTTCGACCCGCTGAACCTGATCCGGCTGACACCGGCGTAGGGAGTGGGCGTGGCTTCATCCGAGGTCCGTTTTCTCCCGCGATGATTGGAGAAGACACATGGCCGACATCCCCGCGCGCACCGAACTCGCCGTCACCACCGGCGCCATCCGCGGCAGCCGCAAGATTCATGTCGGCCCGCTCAGGGTCGCGATGCGCGAGATCGATCTCGAGCCGTCGTCGGGCGAGCCTCCCATCCGCGTCTATGACACGTCGGGCCCCTATACCGATCCGAACGCCCGCATCGACATCATGGCGGGCCTCCCCGAGCTGCGCCGCGACTGGATCCGCGATCGCGGCGATGTCGAGGAAATCGCCCAGCGCGAGGTTCGCCCGGAGGATAACGGCCAGCTCGGCCCGGACCGCTCCGGCGGCGTCCAGCCCTTTCCCAATGTCCGCAAGCGCGTGCTCCGCGCAAAGCCCGGCGCGAACGTCAGCCAGATGCACTATGCGCGCAAGGGCATCATCACGCCCGAGATGGAATATGTCGCAGAGCGCGAGAATCTCGGCCGAGCCCGCCTCGCCGAATATGTCCGCGACGGCCAGTCGTTCGGCGCGTCGATCCCCGATTACGTCACCCCCGAATTCGTCCGCGACGAAGTGGCCCGCGGCCGCGCGATCATTCCGAACAACATCAACCACCCCGAATCCGAGCCGATGGCGATCGGCCGCAATTTCCTGGTCAAGATCAACGCCAATATCGGCAATTCCGCCGTCGCTTCGAACGTCGCGTCCGAAGTCGACAAGATGGTCTGGTCGATCCGCTGGGGCGCGGACACGGTCATGGATCTCTCCACCGGCCGCAACATCCACGACACCCGCGAATGGATCCTGCGCAACTCGCCCGTGCCGATCGGCACCGTCCCGATCTATCAGGCGCTGGAGAAGGTCGGCGGCATCGCCGAGGACCTCACCTGGGAAATCTTCCGCGACACGCTGATCGAGCAGGCCGAACAGGGCGTCGACTATTTCACCATCCATGCCGGCGTCCGCCTGCCTTACGTTCCGCTCACCGCGAAGCGCGTCACCGGCATCGTCAGCCGCGGCGGATCGATCATGGCCAAATGGTGCCTCGCGCATCACCGCGAGAGCTTCCTCTACGAGCGGTTCGACGAGATCACCGAGATCATGAAGGCGTACGACATCGCCTATTCGCTCGGCGACGGCCTGCGCCCCGGCTCGATCGCCGACGCCAATGACGAAGCCCAGTTCGCCGAGCTCTACACCCTTGGCGAGCTCACCCATCGCGCGTGGAAGCAGAACGTGCAGGTGATGATCGAAGGCCCGGGCCACGTCCCGATGCACAAGATCAAGGAGAATATGGACAAGCAGCTCGAAGTCTGTGGCGAAGCGCCCTTCTACACCCTCGGGCCGCTCACCACCGACATCGCGCCGGGATACGATCACATCACCAGCGGCATCGGCGCGGCCCAGATCGGCTGGTACGGCACGGCGATGCTTTGCTACGTCACGCCCAAGGAGCATCTCGGCCTGCCCGACCGCGACGATGTGAAGGTCGGCGTGGTGACCTACAAGCTCGCCGCCCACGCCGCCGATCTCGCCAAGGGCCACCCCGCCGCCAAGGTCCGCGACGACGCCCTGTCGCGCGCCCGCTTCGAATTCCGCTGGCGCGACCAGTTCAACCTGTCGCTCGATCCCGACACCGCCGAGCAGTATCACGACCAGACGCTACCGGCGGAAGGCGCCAAGACCGCCCATTTCTGCTCGATGTGCGGCCCCAAATTCTGCTCGATGAAGATCACCCAGGAAGTCCGCGACTTCGCCGGCAAGCAGAATCAGGGCGTCGAAGGGTTCCTGGCGACCGGCCCGAGCGCTGCGGAGACCGCCGCCGCGAGCAAGGCGGCTGCGCTCGCCGGGATGGCGGAGATGAGCAAGGTGTTCAAGGAGACGGGCAGCGAGCTGTATATGGGGAGTGGGGGACGGGAGCGGGATTGAGAGAGGGTTTTCTTGTAGAGCGTGAAAGCAAGAAAACTGCGAAGCAGATTGATATGGCCAAATTCCCTAAAGACCTTGCAAAGTCAGTCTTTGAAAGCTGGGATAATATCGTCAGCGGCGAATACGTTGCACCCGTATGTCCGTCCCAGAGCCTTCTGAAACAAATATTAGAGGCTTGCTATATTGCTGCAGGGTCTCCGGACGAGGGTCGATACCCGCGGTTCAACGTGATGGTTACGGAAGAGAATTTTTCAGACGATGACCGCAAAGGCGCGATTTATTATAGATTTTCGAAAAATAGAGCCGTTTGCGCAGAGGAGATAAGGCGGCTGGCACCCGCGACGGATTTTAAAAAGTCTGCAATTTGGATAATGTTCAATACAGAAGAGTGCTACGTAGCTGGCGTATGCGATCTTGGAACATCTTGGCATCGAGCGCGACTCGGTTTGAGTTATAGCTATCAAGTGCCGCCTGCGCTACTTGTCCAAGTTGATCGGCCTGGTAAGATCAAAGTGTATCAGGGAGAGTTTGCAATAGCCTCTCTGACCGATGGGAAACTCGTAACCTCGCGCATTGATATACCATTTTTTCTTCACACAGCAGCGCACGATGGTTTTGAAAATATTGCCAGGCATTTTACTGTACCTGAAATAGAAGAACCGAGGGAATTTGAAGATTTTTGGTTTACCGCGCTGTGCAACGTGTTCTCAGCTATAGCTAATTCTATAAGCGCCCTAGAGCATGGTGGGTTACTAGTTATTATTTCTGTTGATAGTGAAGATCCTCTTGATCACGTAAGAATGAAGTATCCATGTGAATCTTCAGCTCTACGTGACGCCTTTGTTCAGTTCATTAATGCTCGAAACACAACTGCTGATTTCTGGTGCGCGGTCGAAAGTGGGCTTCCCAGGCCGGGGGACGCGCAGGGTGCGGAACTAATATTGGCAAATGCCACAGAGCGTTTGGTGGAAGCCATCAGATTTGTCGCGCAATTATCTGGTTGCGATGGGGCAATCCTGCTTACTACGGACCTCAAGCTCCTCGGCTTCGGCGCCGAAATTCGAGCGGAGATGGCTAGCGATTTTTCGGTATCTGAAGTAACGAATGAACTCAGCCAATCGTGCATCCCGTGTGACATCGAACAATTCGGAATGCGCCACAGATCGGCAATAAAGCTCGTCAGCAAGTTGCCGAAGACTTGTGTGCTAGCTGTTTCACAGGATGGACCTGTCAGTGCGGTATGGGCTGGTGAGAAATCAATTATGGTCCGAAAAGGTGTGCCGCTGGGGAACATGAACATCCCGTGGGCATAAGAATATTGGTGGGACGGTTACCGAATCGATCGATTCTGGCCCTCAATAATGATACCGGCACTTCGCCACCTGCAGCGTCTGATCCTTCCCGGTCCTGTCACCCGATACACCAACCGATACTCATGGTTGATCCGCCGCGACCACCAGTCTGACAGGTTGCCGCCCAACGGCCCGGGTTTGCCGGTGCCCGTGAACGGAAAGCGCCGACAGTCCTCAATCAGCGCATTGAGCTTCTCGGACAGCCGCGGCCGCGAGCACGCCTGAGGGTGGTTGCAACAGCCTATTGCCAACAGTTGGAAGTGTCCGCTCGCACGCGAGAATGATTGCCACGACGCTAAAGCACACCGTGGCTGGATTATCTTGGACGCCTTTTTTACGCGAGAGACAATGCGCTGGTTTTACGGCGCCATATTCCGCTTCCGGGCCTGCATCATATGCTCGGACGCACGTCGCTGCGTTGATGGCAGTTTGAGGACCGACACATTCAAATTCCTTCGAATTACCGGAAACATGTGGGTCGGCTTTTTAGTGTGGTGTCCTGCACCCGAACGAGACCAATGACTTTAGCGGCTGGATTCTGTTCTCATCCTCCGCTGTCAGACACATGGCAGAGAATTTCGATATCGATCGCAACAAGGCTTTGCATCGCGGACTGATTTGGGTTTCAAAGGATTTCCATCAACCCATTTCATGAAAGCGACTGTAATGACGACTTCCGCCAGTCTCTTGGCTTATGTGACGAACGCGCAGGACAATGGTGCTTCGGCCGGCGTCGGATCGGTCATTCCGGTCGATCTCGCGACGGGAAAGGCGCTGGCGCCTATCCCGATGGGCGAAGGATCGGGGACCAACTGCATCATCGTCACGTCGGATGGCAAAACCGCCTTCGTCAGCAACGAGTTCTCGAATGCTTCGGATGGCACGGTCTCCAAGATCGACCTGGCTTCAGGCACGGTCCTGTGGTCGGTCACCGTCGGCGCTGAGCCGGTCGACATCGAGTTCGTCCCGAACACCAATGAAACATGGGCCTGGGTCGCGAATTACAAGGGCGGTGCGGTCACGACGGTGAACCTGGCCGACGGCAAGGTGGGCACTACGATTTCGGTTCCGGGGTCGGGCGCCAACACGGTCGCTTTCACGCCCGATGGCAAGACGTGCTACGTCGCGGACTGGGGGACGGACAGCGCGGCCGGTAACATCGTGACGCCGATTCAGGTGACCGGAGATGGCGCGTCGGGCACGGTCCAGCCGTCGATCACGGTCGGGCTCAATCCGAACTGGGTTGCCATCACCAGGGACGGCGCCACGGCCTATGTCGCCAACAAGGGCAGCCGCAGCGTCACGCCGATCGATGTCGCCACGAACACCGCCGGGACCCCAATCGAATTGACCGGACAGCCGATCCAGATCGAGATCAGCCCCGACGGCAAGCTGGCGTACATCGCGGTTGCGGGGACCGATGTTGCGGGGAACGCTATCGACGCAGTGGTTCCCTTGGATCTGACGTCCAGGCCCGCCACTGCCGGGCCGGCAATCAATGTTGTCGCGGGGACCCAACCGCACTGGATCGCCTTCACGCCCGACGGTGCCAGGGCCTATATCGTGGGTAACGGCAACGGCACGCTGACCCCCATCACGGTTGCGGACAACACGCTGGGAGAGCTCATCATCGTCTCGACCGACCGGGCCGCGGATATCCTCGGCATCGCGATCGTGGCGGCCAGCTAGGCTTGCCAGCCAGCATTGATTCTCACGGATTTGGCGTCCGCCTCCCGGCTGCGGCCGGGAGGCGGCTTCGCCTCGCGCCGCAATGCGCCACTCCCGCGCTCGACAGAGCGGCCCCAAAAAACCCTTTCAACGTAGGATTTCACCTGCTCCGCACTCACAGATGAGCAAGCGACCAGATCCGGAAGGCTTCGCGCGCGCCACCGGCCTCAGCGATCCCGCCACCCTCGCCGATCCGGCGCCCGCGCCCGCAAGCGCCAATGCGCTCGTCGTCACCGAAGACCCCGACGACGCCCCGCCCGACCCTACGCCCCCGCCGACTATCGCTGGGTCCCCGTCCGCCGCCGTCCGCGCCTGCGCACGGGGCCGCCGGCAGGGGGCGTGATGGTGTCAACTTTCGCGCCGCGCCCGCACCGCTGCTAGGCTCCGCCCATGCGCGCCCGCAACCCGCTCTACGTCATGGCCAAGCCGCCGCCCGAGGCGCAGGCGCTGATCGCCGCGCTGCCCCGCAACGATCCCGGCCGGCCCCCGGAATTGTTGCACGTTACGTTACTTTCGCTGTTCGATCTCCACTACGCCCCGCCCGAATGGCTGCCTCAGGTGATCGCCGCGCTCGACGGGTTCGACGCTCCGGCCTTTCCGCTCGCCTTCGACCGGATCGAGAACCGCAAGGCCGTCACGCTGCGCACCCGCGATCCGCTGGCGCAGGCCCGCGCCTTCCAGGCCGCGCTCGTTCGCCATCTGCTCGAACGGCGTGCGCCGATGATGCTCGGCACCACGCCCGAGCCGCATGTGACGATCAACTATCATGGCGACCGCCTCCGCGCGCAGAAGATGCCGGCGATCGGCTGGACCGTGACCGAGATCCTTCTGGTCGAAAGCGTGGTCGGCAAGACGACTCATGTCGAGCATGGCCGCTGGCCCCTGCGCGGCGCTTGACACGTCGGAACATAAAAGGAACATTGATCCGCCAGCAACCCGGAGAGTCCGATGCCCGCCAGCGATTTCGATTTCCAGCAGGGCCGCTGGCAGGTGAAGCACCGCCGCCTCCGCGCGCGGCTGGCCGGGTGCACCGATTGGGACGAGTTCGACGGCACGTGCGAACAGCGCCCGATCCTCGGCGGCGCGGGCAATATCGAGGATAATCTCCTCCACTTGCCCGATGGCGATTATCGCGCGGTCGCGCTGCGCTCATTCGATCCCGCCGGCGGCGCCTGGGCGATCTGGTGGCTCGACGGGCGCAATCCCCATGCCATCGACGTGCCGGTGATCGGCCGGTTCGAAGGTGGCGCGGGCAGCTTCCATGCCGACGATGTGCATGAAGGCCGCCCGGTGCGGATGCGCTTCCTTTGGCTCGGCACCGATACCGGCGCGCCACGCTGGGAACAGGCGCTGTCGGCCGATGGCGGAGAGAGCTGGGAGACCAACTGGACGATGGACTTCACCCGGGCCTGACCCGCGCCGCATCGTGCCGGACCGGAATATTTTTGTTCCACCCGCGATCCGGATGCCCCTAGACTGCGCGCCGGTGCAGGTTCTGCCGGGGGAGAGCGATGGCGCGGGGCTATCTTGACGATGTCGAGTTGCGAATCTTCCTCGCGGTCGAGATCGTCGTGAATCTCGTCCTGGCGTCGTTCATCCAGTACAGCTTCTTTACCGACATGCGGATCGACTGGCGCGACCTCGCCGCCGCGTCGCGATCGACGGCATGGTTCGCCAGCGCGATCGTCTTCTTCATGTATTATATCTGGTCGTGCCGGAAGCTCGCGGCCTGCCTGATGTACGAAAGCACGCCCCAGCGCCGCGCCCAGATGGCCCTGCAGCTGGTCAAGATCGCGCTGGTCCTCATCCCGTTCGCGACCTTCGACTATTGCCATTATTCGCATCATCTCACGGCGCGAAAGGAAGCCGGACTGCTGATCCCCACCACGGTGTTGATGCTGGTCTGGTGCGTCGTTTATGCATTGGCCGGCCGGCTCTGCCGGCGCGTGGAGAGTTGAGATGGCGATCGAGACGGCCAAGAAGAAATTCCACCTGATCGCCTGGCTCAAGGGGAAGGGGAAGAGCGGCCAGATCGACGACGGCTTCGTCACCCGGGCCGATTTCGAAGCCCGGCTGCGCAATATCCACAATGCGCTGGGCTTCGATCTGTTCGGCGAAACCTCGTTCCAGCACGGCATCGCCCATTCGGCGTACGAGGCACAACCCAAACTGCCGCGCTACGGCCCGTCGATGAGCGACGCGTGGAGCGTGTTCCAGTCGGCGATCCGCAACGTCCGCGGTCCGAACAGCCTCCAGGTCGTCGACCAGATCGTCAGCGAGGATATCCTCACCCACGCCGTCACCTTCGGCAGCCCGCATTCCAATTTCGTCTCGCGCAGCTCGCTCGGCTACGCACTCGAGGCGAAGGACATGGAGCTCAGGCCCGAGCCGCTCACCCACGGCCGCGCCCGCGTCGTCTTCGGCAATGGCAGCGAAGGCGACGAGACGCAGGTGGAGCGTCTCGGCTCGCTCGGCTATCGGGAAGCCAACTGGACGCTGGAGATCGAGAACCACAAGGGCGAGCGCGAGATCCGCACACCCCGGCTGAACAGCGACGGGCAATTGCTCGAGGATTATCTCGTCGTCTCCAACGTGCCCAATATGTGTTCGTCCGAGACCGAAGCCTGCCTGCGCGCGCGCGCGGCGCTGAAGCAGCTCGTCAACGGCCCTCGCGAGGAGCGCCAGACCGAAGCCTATCAGCGCGAGCGTGACAGGCTGGTCGCCGCGTCGGACGACAGCAGGATCAAGCGTGTGCTGATCGTCGGCGGCCTGCATGGTCCCGGCACCTCGGCCGCGCGTGCGGTATTCGGCGAGGACGACGCGCTGGACCGGCTCGTCCGCGAAGTGCGCGAGCATGGGCTGGAAGGCCGCTCATGGCAGGCGGTTTACAAGGTCGGCCGCGTCGAACGGAAGACGATGGTCGACCGGATTCGCGACGTTCCCGACCTGAACTCGGTCGACCAGATCCCGCAAATCTTCCCTTTCGACAATTGAGCGCCACCATGCGTCCCCGCCCTCTCGCCCTCGCCCTGCTCGCAACCGCCCTGCTCTTCGCGTGCCCCGCCGCCGCGCAGGACAAGCCGGCTACCGCGCCGCCCGCCGCCGAAGACAATGGCGAGATCGTCGTTACCGGTCGTGAGGTCCGCGACGATCAGGTTCGCGATTTCGTCTCGGGCCTCACCGGCAATATCGGCAGCGATCCGCTTCCGCGTTTCGTCGATGCCGAGCTGTGCCCGGTCTCGCTCGGCCTCACCCCCGCCTTCGACGCCGCGATCACGACCCGGTTGCGCCGCGTGGCGATGGCCGCGAACATCCGCGTCGCGCGCGAAGGGTGCCGCGCCAATGCGCTGGTCATCTTCGCCGCCGACAAGGACGCGACGATCCGCGCATTGCGCAAGGGCTATCCCCAGCTCTTCTACCAGCCGACCGGCGCCCCGGTCCGCCTGCGCGACAAGAAGGAGCCGGTCACCTCATGGGTGATCAGCGATTTCGTCGACAGCGAAGGTGTGGCCGTACCGATCGATACCGAGACGGGGCAGTATGTCCTCGAATCCTCCGGCTCGGTCTCGCGCCTCACCAACCCGATGCGCCCGATCTACCGCATGTCGGTGCTGGTGATCGAGATCGCTGCGGTCGAGGGTCTCACCATTACCCAGATCGCCGACTATGCCGCGATGCGCGCCTTCACCGGCGCCAACCCCGATCGCGTCCGCAATGCCGGCGTCCCCACGATCCTCACCATTGTCGAAGCGCCGATCGGCAGCGAAATCCCGAACAGCATGACGGCGTGGGATCTGGGCTTCCTCCGCGGCCTGTACGCCGCGCCGCCCAATCTGCGCGCGCCGGCGCAGCGCGGGCGGATTGCGCGGGATTTGAAGCAAGGGACAAACGCCGGAAGCGAAACAGGCGACCGGCCAGCGCCCTGAACATGCCCCGGCTCGCTCATATCGCCCTGGTCGTCCGCGACTATGACGACGCCATTGCCTTTTATCGCGACAAGCTCGGCTTCACGCTCGTCGCCGACGAATATCAGCCCGAGCAGGACAAGCGCTGGGTGCTCATCCGCCCGCCCGGCGCGCCGGAGCACGCCACTACCCTCCTCCTCGCCCGCGCCGCGACGCCCGACCAGGAACGCTTCATCGGCGATCAGGCCGGCGGCCGCGTCTTCCTGTTCCTCGCCACCGACGATTTCGATCGCGACTTCGCCGCATATGCCGCCGCCGGCGTCGAGTTCATTCGCCCGCCGCAAGTCCAGCCCTATGGCAAGGTCGCGGTCTTTCTCGATCTCTACGGCAATCGCTGGGACCTGATCGAATTCGCCGAACCCGGCTGACCCGCCTCGCGCGACGTGACAATCGCGGACCGTATCTTCATGATCGCATCACCAATGGCGCGATCGATCTTGTTCCGCTGGCGTTACGACTTTGATCCATGTTAGCCCCTGTTCCGAGGAGAGCCGGTCCATGAGCGAAGCGCAGAGCCCAGCCGAACGCGTCCGCCGGGCCTATGTCCAATGGGAAGCGACGAAGGGCGCCAGCGCCGATTGCTTCCTCGACCTGATGGCCGACGATGTCCGCGCCGCCACCGCGCTCTCGCCGCTGGAGGATCATCCGATGGCGCGGGAGCGCGTGGGCAAGGCGTTCGCCCGCGACTATCTCGAATCGCTGCCGCTCAATCTCGACATGCTTGCCTTTCCCACCGACGAAGTGGTCGATGGCGGCGATACGGTGGTCTGGATCGGCAGCTGCCGCTGGCGCGATCGTGCCTCGGGCAAGGAGACCGAGACCGTCAAGGTCGATGTCTGGCGTTTCCGCGACGGCAAGGCCGTCACCATCCTCGAAATGTTCGACACGCTCGGCTTCGCCCGGCTCAACCGGATGATCTGAACAGGAGAGAGTCATGCGCCTCACTGCCCTGACCACCCTGGCCGCCGCATCGGTCGCGGCGCTGGCTACCGGTCTTCCTGCGATGGCGCCTGCCGCGCTGCCCGACGTCTATCCGACGCCCAAACCGACTCCGACGCCAAAGCCCTCGGGCGGTGGCGGCCGGCCGCACGTCAAGCCGTTCGACGGCGGCGGAGGACAGGAATTGTCGGCGCCCTCCGCGCACTGGGCAACGGCGGCTCCGGCGTATCAACGCGCCCGCACCTCGGGCACTTCGCCCCAGACGCGCGGCGAATATGCCACCTGCGCGGCCTATTGGACGAACTGGGCGAAGGCGCTGAAGGCCAACCGGCTCTCGGCTGCCGACCTCCGGCCGCTGCCCACGGCGGTGCGCTTGCCAGCGGCACAGAAGACTGCGCAGGGCTGGCTTGCCGCGCTGAAGCCGAAGGGCGTGTCCGAAGCCGATCTCGCGGCGGAGCAGGCCGCCACCGGGGCCCGGATCGACGCGGCGATCGGCGGTGATGCCGGTGCGGCGAGCGCAGTGATCGAGTGGCTCGGGCTCTGCCCGGTGCCGAAGGGTTAGAACGCCCCCGGCGTCTCGCGCTGCACCGTGCTCGGCCGCTCGGGCTGGAGCAGTTCCTGCCGTCCGGTCACCGACAGGGTGCCGATCCCGCCGCCCGAGCTGATCGCGGTGCAGCTGCGCCCGGCAAGGAAGTCGATCGCCGCGCGAGTCGATGCTTCATTGGGATCGCCCATCGGCCGGGTCAGGTCGTCGCTCGCCCGGCAGGTGCGCGGCATCACCGTCGCCAGGCCATCGAAATAGGCGCTTTGATGGTCGCGATTCTCGACGGCGAAGGCGATCACGCGCAGCCGGTCGTCGCAGGCCGAACGGTCGAGCGCAATCTGGCCGACCGGCTTGCCATAGGTGTTCGTGCCGATCAGCGCCGAATTGGTCCCGAGATAGGGGATGAAGGCGTTGATCACGAGTTCGCTGGCCGATGCCGTACCCCCGGTGCCGATGAACGCGACTCGCGTCGGCGCGATCGATTGCGACTGTACGCCGAAATAGTCGGTCTCGTTGTTGGCCGACTTGCTCGACCGGAAGGTGGTGTAGGCGAAGACATCCGAGGTGGAACGATTGCGGCCCAGCAGGTCGCCCATCAACTCGGCAATCGAGACCAGCCCGCCGCCATTATAGCGGAAGTCGACGATGATGTTGGTGATGCCGGCCGCCCGGAAATTGGCGAAGGCGCTGCGCAGCGCCGGATCGGCGGTGTTGATGAAGGTGCGCAGGTTCACATAGCCATATTGCTGGCCGCCTTCGGTGATGATCTGCGCGCCATAGCGTGACGAGACCGGCGTCAGCGAATAGTCCGCCTTGGCCACCGTCAGGTTGCGTTGCCCGCTGGAATCATGGACCCGCAGCACACGCGTGGTGCCCGGGGTGCTCGGCCCCATCGCATCGACCACGGCCTGCGGCCCGCCCGACGCCATGAGATCGGAAACCGTCTGCAGCGTGGCCACGCTGGTGCCGATGGAGTAGATTTCCGCCCCGCGATCGATCCCCGCGGTCAGCGCCGGCGTGCCTTCGAACGTCTCCGATACGAAGACGCGGCGGTTGACCGTATCGTAGCTCAGCCGGAAACCGAATCCGGCGCTCGAACCCGAATTGTAATAGGCATCTTCCTCGGCGATCGAGGTGATATAGGTGAAATAGCGATCGCGCCGCTGGCTGCGCGCGGTGGCGGTAAGCGCGTCGAGATAGTCCTGGACGGTCGCATAGCCGGCGGGATTGAGGCTGGCGGGCAGCGTCTCGGGGAAGAGATACCATTCGTTCATCTGGGCAAGCACCCAGGCCTTGCGATCGGCCAGCGAACAGGCGCTGCTGGTCGGCGTCGGAGTCGAGCCTCCGGTTCCTCCGCCACCGGCAACGGTGCCGCCTCCGCTGCCGCCACAAGCGGACAGCATTGCGGCCAGACTCAACAAGGCTCCGAAACGACCTGGCTTCACGTGATTTCTCCCACCTGGCGTATAACCTAGCGGAAGAACGGGGCCTGCGTCTATCGCCGTAAGTGTCTCACGCAGCGCGGGATTTTTCCAGCACCGGCGGCGTCCTCCGGCCCAGCGCCCGCCCCTTGCCGTCGCGCTTCGCCGCGTACAGCGCTTGGTCCGCCAGCCGGACGAGACCGTCATAGCTGTCGGCATCGTCGGGAAACACCGCGAAGCCAAGGCTGGCGCCCACGGGCACCACGCCGCTGTCGATGGCGGCGGGCAGGCACAATCGGGTGACCAGCGCGGTCATCCGTCCGTCGAGCGCGCTGCGGGCAGGCGGCGCCGGAAGCATTGCGATGAACTCGTCGCCGCCGAGCCGTCCGGCGGTGCCGTCGCCGCCGGCATGTTCCTTCAATCGGCCCGCGACTGCCTTGAGCACGGCGTCGCCAGCATGGTGGCCGTGCGTGTCGTTGATCCCCTTGAAATCGTCCAGGTCGACCAGCGCCAGCGCGAAGCGATCGCGCGTCCGGGCCGAGCCGCCGGCAATGCGCGCCTCCACCGCTTCCTCGAACGCACGGCGATTGTGCAGGCCGGTGAGCGGATCGAAGGTGGCGAGATCGCGGATCTGCTTTTCCAGCGTCAGCATCCCGATGATGTGGCGTTGCGAATCGCGCAGGAAGCCGATCTTGAGCGCCGCCACGGTCAGCATGCTGAAGGCGATCGCCCGCTCGGTGAAATCGCCGGCGGCCAACATCGCGATGCCGCTCGGTGCGATGCCGATCACCAGCACCGCAACCGAGGTGCGGCGCAGCGACGCCAAGCAATGCGCGATGCTGAAGGTTCCGAAGGCGAAGCTGACCGGGATCAGGATCGGATGGCCGAAGCCGCCCATCAGGAAGGTGAGGACGGTGAAGGCGCTGACCAGCCCGACCGACGCGAGCGCGGCGACATGCGTACCCTCAAGTTGGCGGCGGATGATCTCGAGCGAGGGCCGCTCGCGATGATTACGCCGCCGCCACAGCATCAGCCGCCACAGGCTGAACAATGCGATGATCGGCGTCCAGGCATAGGCGCCGACGGGTTGCCCGTCGTGCCACAGCACGAAATCGACGATCAGGACGTTGGTGAGCGCAATGCCGTGGAGGATAGGAATCTGACGCCGGGTGCTGTCGAACTGGAAGGCGGACAGCGAGTCGCGCACCTCGGGCGGCACTTGCGGCAGCATCGTGTCGCGCGTCGATCCCAAGCGTCCGTCCCCCCGAGCGGTGTCTCGGGGATAATACTGAGCCCCCTGGCTTAAGATCGGGTTAGCCAGGCGTCGATCGCGGCATAGCCATGCGCCGGCAGGCCACGCAGCCGCCTGGCATCCATGCCTCCCAGCGCAATCACCGGCACGCCAAGATCGCGAACCAGCAGACCGAAGCGGACCCGGCCTAGCGCGCGCGCACCGGGATGCGAGCGGGTGGCGAAGACCGGAGAGACGAACAACGCGTCGGCGCCGCGCCGGATCGCGCCGATCGCTTCGCGCCGCGAATGGGCCGACGCGGTGGTGAGCCCCCGCCCGCTCGGGCGCGCATTATGGACGTTCGCGGTGCCGCCGCCGGCAACGACGAGGATCAGCCCCCGCCGCTTCGCGACCTTCTCCACTCGCCGGAGCAGAGTCGCGCGGTCCGGCGCGCCATAGTGGCGAAAGACCACGCCGCCACCGCGCGGCAAGCGTTCGAGCGCGGTCCACAGGCCATTGCCCATCCGCGCGTCGGTCATCAGCCAGCGGGTCGGAATCGGGGGGTGGCGGCGCGGCATGGCCCCTCCTATAGCGGCCCCCATGCCGTCCGACGATGCCGCCTCTCGCCTCGCCACTGTTCGCGACCAGATCGCCCGCGCCGCGAAGACCGCGAGCCGCGATCCCGCCGACGTCACGCTGATCGCCGTCTCCAAGACGCATGACGCCGACGCCATCCGCCCGCTGATCGCGGCGGGGCAACGCGTATTCGGCGAGAACCGCGTCCAGGAGGCCGCGGCGAAATGGCCGGAGTTGCGCGAGACGACTTCAGACATCGAACTCCACCTCGTCGGCCAGCTCCAGTCGAACAAGGCCGAGGAAGCCGTTGCGCTGTTCGACGCGATCCATTCGGTCGACCGGCCTTCGCTGGTGACGGCGCTGGCGAAAGCGATGGACAAGGCCGGCAAGCGGCCCGCCTGCTTCATCCAGGTCAATATCGGCGAGGAAGACCAGAAGGGCGGCTGTGCGATTGCCGATCTGCCCGCCCTGTTGGCCGAAGCTCGCGCCGCCGGCCTGCCGCTCGCCGGGCTGATGTGCGTACCCCCGCTCGATCTCGAACCCGCGCCGTGGTTCGCGCTGCTGGCGAAGCTGGCGCGTGATCATGACGTCACGGGCCTCAGCATGGGCATGTCGAGCGATTTCGAAGCCGGAATCTGGCTCGGCGCAACGCATGTGCGGATCGGCACCGCGTTGTTCGGTCAGCGGAGTTGAGGCGCGGATGGGCCTGACCCAACGCCTCGTCCGATTGTTGCCGCGCCGCTGGGCCGGGGCGATCGAACGCGAATCGCGCGAATGGAAGATCGCCTGCGTCCGCTGCGGCGGCGAGCGATCGGTGTGGGACACGGGCGGCGTGCGCTATCGTGCGAGCGGTGAGCCCCGCGTCCCGATCCGTTGCAGGTCGTGCCGTACCACCAGCATCGGGCGCATCTATCGCCGGCGGAGTGACGCATGACCCTGACGACCCGGTTCGACGCCATCCTGTTCGATTTCGACGGCGTGCTGCTTGAAAGCGAGTTCGCGGGGAACCGCCAGATCGCGGAATATCTGACGGGGATCGGCCATCCGACCACGCCCGAGCAATCGATGGCGAACTTCATGGGGCTGGCCGGGGGCGATTTCCTCGCCGCGATCGAGCGCTGGATCGGCCGCGCCATCCCCGACGACTTCCACGATGCCCGAGCGGTCGAGGACAAGCGCGCGATCGAGGAAGGGCTGGAGGAAGTGCTCGGCGCGATCGCCTTCGTCCGGTCGATGCCGCCCGAACTGCCCCGCGCGATCGCTTCGTCGAGCACGACGCGCTGGATCGGCGCGCATCTCGACCATCTCGGCATTCGCGATGCGTTCGAGGGGCGGATCTTCTCCGGCCGCGAGCATGTGGCCAACGGCAAGCCCGCGCCGGACATCTATCTCCACGCCGCGCAGGCGATCGGCGCGGATATTCGCCGCTGCGTGATTCTGGAGGATTCGCCGGTAGGCGTGACCGGCGCCGTCGCGTCGGGCGCGCATGTCATCGGGCTGTGCGCGGGACGGCATTGCGCGCTGGACCATGCCGATCGCCTGCGTGCGCTGGGCGTGACCGAGATCGCGCATGATTTCGACGAAGTGGCTCGGCTGATCGCCTAGAGTTGGTGCCCGGTGCGGTCGCGCTTGGTCGCCAGATAGCGTTCGTTGTGCGGATTGGGCGGCAGCTTGTGTGCGACCCGCTCGGCAACCTTGACGCCAGCCGCTTCGAGCGCGGCGACCTTTTCCGGATTGTTGGTCAGCAAGCGCACCGTGCGCTGGCCGAGCAGGGTCAACATGCGTCCGGCAACGGCGAAATTGCGCGCATCGATCGCGAAGCCGAGACGGGTATTGGCGTCGACCGTGTCGAACCCCTGATCCTGCAGCGCATAGGCCCGCAGCTTGTTGATCAGGCCGATGCCGCGCCCTTCCTGACGCAAATAGAGCAGGATGCCCCAGCCGCTCGCCTCGATCGCGCGGACCGCTGCGTGAAGCTGAGGCCCGCAATCGCATTTCAGGCTGCCGAGCACGTCGCCCGTCAGGCATTCGCTGTGCAGCCGGACAAGAGGCGGATTGCCATCGGGCTGGCCGATCAGCAGCGCGACATGCTCGCCGGGCATCTCGTCGGTGCGGAAGGCGACGATCTCGCTGTCTTCGGCGCCCGCCACCGGCAGGTGTGCGCGCGCGACGATGCGGAGGCGATCGGCATCCTCGTGCGCGTCGATATCGGCGATGGAGATCTCATCCTCCCCAGCCGCAGGGCGCGCGAAAAAGGCCGGAAGCACCCCCGCGATCCGCGCGAGGCGCAGCGCGGCGGCGGCGGCATCGGGCTGCACGACCGGGATCGCGCGGAACGGCCCCTTCAGCGGCGTCGCCAGATCGAGCTGAGGATCGGCGAGCGCAGTCGCGGTATCGAAATCGAGCCATGCGACGCGCTCGACCAACACCGGGCCATCGGGCGTTGCGGCGTCGCGCTGGTTCGCCAGCTTGAGCGTCGCGGCCCGGCCGGCGGACAGGAGCAAAGGGGCCTGGTTCCCGGGATCGAACGCACGCAGCCGCCCGGCATCGGCCGTCTCGACCGCGAGCAGCGCCAGCCCTTCGATCGCGACCGGCCAGCCGCGGCGCAGCGCGTCGATGGCGCGGGCAGCAGCGCGCGGATCGCTCAAAAGTCGAACTCGGTGACGATCGGCACGTGATCCGAGGGCTTGAGCCAGCTGCGGCACGGCTCGCACACGCGGTGCGACAGCGCCTTTTCGGCGAGCGGGGGGCTGGCCCACATATGATCGAGCCGGCGGCCCCGATCCGAGGCTTCCCAATCCTTCGCGCGATAGCTCCACCAGGTGAAGTTCCGCTCGGGAGCCGGGATGAACCGGCGGCCGAGATCGACCCAGCCGTGCGCGGCCTGAAGCCGGGCAAGCGCCTCGACTTCGATCGGCGTGTGGCTGACCACGTCGAGCAGCTGCTTGTGGCTCCACACATCGCATTCGAGCGGGGCGATGTTGAAATCGCCGGTGAGGATCGTCGGCACGTCGAGGCCGGCGGACCATTCGGTCATGCGCTGGACGAAATCGAGCTTCTGGCCGAACTTGGGGTTCAGATCGCGGTTCGGAATGTCGCCGCCGGCGGGAACATAGACATTCTCGAGCCGAACCCCGTTGGGTAGCCGAACGCCGACATGGCGCGCCTCGCCATTGGCCTGCCAGTCGAGCCGGTCATCCTCGACGATCGGGATCCGGCTGATGATCGCGACGCCGTGATGCATCTTCTGGCCGTGGATGATCACATGATCATAGCCGAGCTTGCGGAACGGCGCGGCGGGGAAATCGCCGTCGATCACCTTGGTTTCCTGAAGGCAGAGAATGTCGGGCGCTTCCTCGCGGAGGAATTGCTGAACGATGTCGATCCGGAAGCGGACCGAATTGATGTTCCAGGAAGCGATTGTCGTCGTCATCGCTGCGCATGTAGCGCGTTTACGGCGCGGTTCCAGCCCAGCGGCTACGGTGCGAGCCGGTCGAAAAAGGAAAGGCCCCCGCTCCGGGGGCATTGGAGCGAGGGCCGACCTGGCGTTCGTCACGCAGGCGGGAGGTGAGATCCCAGGCAACAGGGGGAAAATCCCGGGTACGCCTCACTTCCGCAACAACCGTTCTAGTGTCGGCTTCCTGCACGCTACATGAACGAAATTCAGGGACGGTTGGCGCCACTCCTCCGCGGGTCGTTCCAACGGAACGCTCCGTCGGCGATCGCCGCGTTGAACTTCTGGTTCGACAGCCGGATCGTGGTGCGATTGTTCTGCGAATCGAGCGCGACCCAGCCCTGAAGCATCAGCCCGCCCGGCGCGGATTCGGAGCGCTGGAAGATCAAGGTAATCCGGCCATATTCGGGATGCGCCTTGTCATGCACCTCGACCGAGACGACGCGCGAATCGCCGGTCGGCACCAGCTTCGCGAATTTGGTGATGTCGCGCTTCGGGTTGAGCAGCACCGCGAGCGGCGAGTTGCCAATCGGCCAGCGTTGGACCTGGCGCACCTGATAATCGATGAAGAACAGCGAGCTGCCGTCCGCGACGATCAGCTGGGGTACGCCCTTCTGATACTGGAAGCGGATCTTGCCCGGACGCTTGAGCGTCATCGTGCCGGTGAGGACGCGACGGTTGCGGTCTTCCTGGCTGAAGCTGGCGGTCATGCTGCTGACCGACTGAAGATGGCCCTGCACCTTCACCAGATCATTCTCGGGCGCTGCGGCGACCAGCAGCGGCGTCGCCACGGCGAGGGTCAGTAGGGTCGGCAGTCGAAACACGTAATTCTCCGAATCTGTCTTGGCCGGCGGCCCTAAAGCCCGCGGCTTGAATGCCCCGTGAACCCGCGAGCGGGTCGTTTCGATCCCGTCTAGAGCGGCCGGCCGTCGGTATCCATCAGCACTTCGCGGCGGCCGACATGGTCGGGACGCGAAACGAGGCCATCCTTCTCCATTCGCTCGATCAGGCGCGCGGCAGTGTTGTAGCCGACGCGGAGCTGGCGCTGGAGCCACGAGGTGGACGCCTTCTGACTCTCCGCGACGAGCTGGGTCGCGCGGCGATAGGTCTGTTCCTCGGGGCTGTCGTCGCCCTCCGGGCTGCCCTCGAGCGCGAACCCGCCATCCTCGGGTTCCTCGGTGACGGCGGTGATGTAATCGGGCTCGCCCTGGCCGCGCCAGAAGTCCGACACCGCCTGCACTTCGTCATCGCTGACGAAGGGGCCGTGGACGCGGGTGAGCTGCTTGCCGCCGGGCATGTAGAGCATGTCGCCCTTGCCCAGCAGCTGTTCGGCGCCCTGTTCGCCCAGAATCGTGCGCGAATCGATCTTCGAGGTGACGTGGAAGCTGATCCGGGTCGGCAGATTGGCCTTGATCACCCCGGTGATGACGTCGACCGAGGGGCGTTGCGTCGCCATGATCAGGTGGATGCCCGCCGCGCGCGCCTTTTGCGCAAGGCGCTGGATCAGGAATTCGACTTCCTTGCCCGCGGTCATCATCAGATCGGCGAGCTCGTCGACGATGATCACGATCTGCGGCAGCGGCGAGAGGTCGAGCGTCTCTTCCTCATGGATCGGGCGGCCATTCTCGTCATAGCCGACCTGCACCTTGCGGCCGAGCTTCTGGCCCTTTGCCTTGGCCTGGCGCACCTTGTCGTTGAAGCTGGCGAGGCTGCGGACGTTGACCGAAGCCATCATCCGGTAGCGGTCCTCCATCTGCTCGACCGCCCATTTGAGCGCGCGGACGGCCTTGGGCGGCTCGGTCACCACTTCGGCGAGCAGGTGCGGGATGCCCTTGTACATGCTCAGTTCGAGCATCTTGGGATCGATCATGATCATGCGGCACTGATCCGGGGTGAGCCGGTAGAGCAGCGACAGGATCATGCAGTTGAGCCCGACCGACTTGCCCGAACCGGTGGTGCCGGCGACGAGCAAATGCGGCATCGGCGCGAGATCGGCGATGATCGGCTCGCCAGCGATATTCTTGCCCAGCACCAGCGGGAGCGACGCACCCTGATCCTCGAACGTCTCGCTGCCGATCAGTTCGTGGAGGTTCACCCCCTCGCGCTTCGCGTTCGGCAGTTCGATGCCGATAACGCTGCGGCCGGGGATGGTCGCGACGCGGGCGGAGATGGCGGACATGTTGCGCGCGATATCGTCGGCGAGCTGGATCACGCGGCTGGCCTTGATGCCGCTCGCAGGTTCCAGTTCGTACATGGTGACGACCGGGCCGGGGCGGACCTCGACGATCTGGCCCTTCACGTTGAAATCGTCGAGCACGCTTTCGAGCAGGCGGGCGTTGCGCTCGAGCGCCGCCTTGTCGATCGCGGCGTTGCTGTTGGGCGGCGCGGCCTTGAGCAGATCGAGCGGCGGCAGCTTGTAGCTGTCCTTGAAATCGAGGCTGGTCTGGCTCGGCGGCTTGCTGCGCGCCGGGCTGGGCGAGATCTGGCGATCGGCGATAACCGGGCCGGGACGCGCATCGGGCATCGCCACCTTGCGCGGCTGCGGCTTGGGCGAATCGTCGGCGCGGGCCGGCTCGTCATAATCGCGTTCGCGCTCCGCCGTCTTGGGCTTGAACGGGATTTGCGGGATGGCCCAATTGCGTTCGGGCAAGGTGAAGTCGAGCGCGCGCGCCCAGATCCACAGGCCGGCAAAACCCAGCACCAGCGCTATGCCGCGGCCGATCCACAACGCCACGCCGGCATCCGCGATATATTCGAGGCCCGAGCTCAGCGTCTTGGCGATCATCATGCCGGCAAGACCGGCGCGGCCCGCCGGCAGGGTCGAATCGACCGGCACGAACGCCAGTGACGCGCCGAACAGCACGGCGCCGAACGTGCCCCAGCGCAGCATCGTGCCGAACCCGGTGAGCGGGCGATCCTGCCACAGTCGATTCGCCGCGATCAGCCCAACCGGCATCAACAGCCACACCGGCGCGCCGAGCAACGAGAAGAGGATGTCCGACACCCACGCGCCCAGTCCGCCGACCATGTTGCGGGCGGGGCCGGCGGCCGCAGTGTTCAGCGAAGGATCCTGCGCGTGATAGCTGATCAGCGCGAGGCTGAGCAGCAGCACGCCGAGAAAGAGCGCAACGCCCCCGATCAGTGCGCCGCTACGGCGCGCGCCAGCCTTCATCGTGTCGCGCCATTGCGGCGCCTTTGCGCGGGACGCCATCGTCCAGCCTCCGGAATTTGCAGGGGGTGCGCGGGAATCATCGCGTCTCGCGAGTCCCGCGTCAAGGGTTGGAGGGTGTGGGCTGGTGCGGTCCGCAGCGAACCGCTACGGGCAACGCATGGACCGCGCGGACCTTATCATCCTCGGCGGCGGGCTGGTCGGCAGCGCGCTCGCGACGGCGCTCGATGCGCATGGCCTCTCGTCGATCGTGATCGACACCGCAGATCCCGAAAAGATTCTCGCCGCCTCCTTCGACGGCCGGGCCTCTGCGATCGCCAGCGCGCCCCATCGCATGTTCGAAGCGATCGGCGTTTCGCAACGGTTGGCAGGGCTGGGCTGCCCGATCCAGGGCATCCGCGTGTCGGACGGGCTGGCGCCGGGCAAGCTCGACTTCGCACCGGCCGATGACGACGGCGCGCTGGGTTATATGTTCGAGAATCGCGAACTGCGCCGCGCGCTGCTCGAAGCTGCGCAGGCCGCGCCGCTGGCAGACGTGCGGATGAAAACGCGCGCGGTTTCGGTCGAACGCGGGCCGCATGGCGTCACGGCGCTGCTCGATTCGGGCGCGACGGTACGCGGCGAACTGCTGATCGCCGCGGAGGGCCGCAATTCGCCGACTCGCGAGGCCGCCGGGCTTAAGGTCGCGCGGTGGAGCTACGATCATGTCGCGATGGTGATCTCGCTTCATCACGAGCGTCCCCACGAGAACATCGCCTACGAAATTTTCTATCCCGAAGGGCCGTTCGCGATCCTGCCGCTGGTCGATGACGAACATGGTCACCGGTCGGCGATCGTGTGGACGGTGAAGACCGAACATGCGCCCGCGATGATGGCGCTGTCCGACCGCGCCTATCTGCACGAAGCGGAAAAGCGGATGGGCGGGTTCCTGGGCAAGCTCGATCGGCTGACCGCCCGGTTCAGCCATCCGCTTGGATTCCATCACGCCGCGTGGATCACGAGCGACCGGCTGGCGCTGGTCGGCGACGCGGCGCACGGCATCCATCCGATCGCGGGACAGGGCGTCAATGTCGGCTTCCGCGACGTGGCGACGCTGGTCGAAGTGCTGGTCGAGGGCAAACGCGTCGGCCTCGACATGGGCGATCCCCAATTGCTGGCGCGCTACCAGCGCTGGCGCGGGCTCGACACCTTCATGGTCGCCGCCGCGACCGATGGCCTGACCCGCCTGTTCGGCATGCCGGGCAAGACCGTGTCGGCGGCGCGCCGCTTCGGCCTGTCGGCAGTCGATCGCCTGCCTCCGCTCAAGCGCGCCTTCATGAGCGAAGCGCGCGGCGAAAGCGGGGATGTGCCCAAGCTGCTGCAGGGGTTGATGGTCTAGGGCCTGCGGTTCAGGCGGACGCCCCGGCAAAGAACATCAGATGCACCAGCCGGCCATTTTCGGGCCGGTCACCGAACCCCGGCGCGCTGTTGTGGAACATCCACGGACTGAACAGGATCAGCCGGTTGAAGCGCATCGGCACGGTCATCGTCCGTTCCCAGCGCGCAGGCTTCAGCGTGTCGCGATTGACGACGTCCTCGATCAGCGTGTTGACGTCCGAATAGCCGCTTTTCGCCAGCTCGAGCGGAGTCAGCGGCACGCGATCCAGCCCGGTCGGCTTGTGACGGAAGAATTCGGTACCGCCCCGGCAATGCTCGGGCAGGCTGAGATAGAGGATGCCGGAATAATAGCAGGGATCGATATGGACCCCGCTGATGCCCTTGTCGCCCTTCAGCGTCAGGCGGCAATGCTGGTGCGTCGTCCCGGCGGCGGGCTGAAGCTTCACCCCGGCACGCGCGCCCGCTTCGGCATCGAGGCCGTTCACAGGCAGCGGCCGGGTGGATAACAGACCCGGATAATTGCCCTGTTTGAACTGCGGATCGTAATCGAGCGCCAGCGCATGGGCGCGAAAGCCGTGCGGGTCGGTCAGGAAATCGTCGACGATGATCAGCGAAGGGAGCATGGCGGCAAGGATTGGCAGTTTTGGCCGCGGCTTGGAATAGCGCGGCGCAACGGAGGACCGAATGAGCGGCGGCGACGATTCCTATGTCTATGACGAAGCGACCGGCGAATGGATCAGCGCCGAAGATGCAGCCGCCAGCGCGCCTGCGGTGGAAGTCCGCGATTCGGTGGGCAATTTGCTGGCCGATGGCGATCAGGTGACGCTGATCAAGGATCTGAAGGTGAAAGGCGCGGGACAGACGCTGAAGCGCGGCACGCTGATCAAGTCGATCCGGCTGACCGGCGACGAGCAGGAGATCGATTGCCGCTACGAAGGGATCAAGGGGCTGGTGCTGCGCGCCGAATTCGTCCGCAAACGCTGAACCCTCGACGGAGCGCCACCGTCTGCGGCATAGGTGCGGTAACCGGTGGACAGGAGAGACATATGAAGCGCTTCATCATCGTTGCCGGACTGGCGGTCGCGGCGTGCAACGGTCCGGAAACGGCAAACGAAGCCGCTGCGGACAATGGCGTGCTGGCGGCGGGGCCGATCACCAACATCGATGCCGTTGCCGCGGTCAACCTGCCCGCGGGCCTCGCGCCGGTGATCGAAGCTGCGGTGCCCGGCATGAAGGTGAACGAAGCCGAGCGTAAGGAACGTGAGGGCCGGGTCTATTATGACGTCGAGGGCACGAAACCCGACGGCAGCGAGATCGAAATCGACATTATCGAGGAGAAGGGCGCGTTCCGCGTCGTCGAGATCCAGCGCGATATCGCGTGGAAGGACGCGCCGCTGATCGCGCAGGCCGCGGCAAAGGCCAAGACCGGTGTTTTCGCTCCGGCGCGCGTGATCGAAAGCACCCAGACCGACGGCAGCGTGATCTACGAGCTGTTCAAGCCCGGCGAGCCGAAGGAACCGGCGATGGAAGTGCGGGTGAAGGACGGCAAGGCCGAGGTGCTGACCGAGCGCTGGGCGCACTGAGGCGATAGCAATGCCCCGATCGATCCGCGGCGCCGTCCATCATATCGACCTCAACGTCACCGATCTGGAAGCGTCGCGGCGAGTCTATGGGCCGGTGCTCGAATTCCTCGGCTATGAGCAGGTCAAGGATAGCGACGGATACGAATGGGACTTGAAGGAGCCCGGCGACGGTCGCGGCGCGTCGATCGGATTGCGCGCCTGCGATCCGGCCGAAGCCGGGCATCGCCATCGCCGCTATGCACCGGGCCTGCATCATCTGGCCTGGCGCGCCGAGAGCCGCGAGGATGTCGACCGGCTCCACGCGCTGCTGATCCGACATGGAATCCCGGTGCTCGATCCGCCGGCGCATTATCCGCAATATTCGGGCGACTATTATGCGGTGTTCTTCGAGGATCCCGACGGGATGAAGCTCGAACTGGTCCACGCGCCGGGCTGGATCTGAACGCAAAGCGACGGGCCCGGAGCGATCCGGGGGTACGGGCCTACAATGCGTATCGAAGCTTAGAAGCGGAACGCCGTGCCGACATAGACCGCCTGGCTGTCACGGCGGTTGTCGGTCAGGCTCGGGTCGATCCGCTCACGCTCGCTCTTGTAGCGGACGCCTGCGGTGACATCGAGGTTGCGAGTCAGCGAATAGCTGCCGCCCACGTCGATCGAATAGCTGGGCTTGTCGCCGATCAGCGCCGGCGTGTTGGTCAGCGGACGATCGGCGATCGCCGAGACGCGGCCGCTGGCCTTCTTGCCCGAATAGCTGAGGTTCAGATCGGTGGTTTCGCGGCCGCCGGGCTGAGACACCAGATCGACGCGAGTCACATCGCCCGAAACGGCGAAGCGCTTCCAGCCGACCGACACGCCCAGATTATAGGCGATCGGCGCGACGTTGACCGTCGGCGCCGCGTTGCGCTCAACCGCATTGCGCGTCGAATTGGCGCGAACCGCGACCATCACCGCGCGATTGTTGCCATTGCGATTGGCCGAAGGCGTGAAGCGGAAGCCGGTTTCCGACAGGCCGCTGCGCGACAGAACGGCGGCGAGCTTCGGATCGGCGGCCGCCGGGGTGAAGATACCGATTCCGGTCCGGAGCGGCGCGCGCTTGGCCTGGACGACCTGGCGATTCTCCTGCGCCTGGAGCGCGGGCGCAACGAAAAGGCCGGCAGCGCACAGCGCCCCCAGTCCCAGTCCCGTCACAACGCGTCCGAGTCGCATCTTCATCCCTCCCAATTGGGGGCTTCTACCACGATTCGGAAGAGTGGTTCCACATGGGCAGCCATTTTCCGAGTCAGGTGTTGCACAGTACCCACAGAATCGCCGCGCGCGCGGCCCGCCTTGCTCCGGCCATATCTCCCTCTATAGATGCTGGCCTTGCCTTATTCTGCCTTTAGGAAGCTGTTGATGAACCGCCTGTTGCGCACTGCGATCCTGGGGTCGCTCATTCTTCCCCTCGCCGCATGCGGTGGCCGTGAACGTCCCGAGACCGATATCGCCGCTTCGAAGGTGACCACGATCGGCGTGAATTCCTATCTGTGGCGCGCCAGCCTCGACACGCTGAGCTTCATGCCGCTGCTGCAGACCGATTCGAACGGCGGCGTGATCGTGACCGACTGGTATGTGAACCCGAACGTCCCGACCGAGCGGATGAAGGTGACCGTTACCATCCTCGACCAGGATCTGCGCGCCGATGCGCTGCGCGTCGCCGCACTGCGCGAAGTGAACCGCAACGGCGCATGGGTGACTGCCCCGGTGCAGGCCGCGACGGTGCAGAAGCTCGAAGACATCATCCTTACCCGCGCCCGCGACCTTCGTCGCGCCGCGATCGCCGACTGACCGGCGCCGTAACCCGAATTTTCGAGGGGCGGGCTCCGGAGACGGAGTCCGCCCCTTTTGCTTGATCGGGTCCCATGCCCTCCCCTAGTGATTCGAGCCCATGACCGAAGGAAAACCCGTGTCGCGTTTCAACGCGCTGAAAGCCGATAGCCACTGGCAGAAGGTGTGGGACGATGCCCGCACCTTCGCCGCGCGCGACGATTCGCCCAAGCCCAAGTCGTACGTCCTCGAGATGTTCCCCTATCCTTCGGGGCGCATCCATATGGGTCACGTCCGCAACTACACGATGGGCGACGTGCTGGCGCGGTTCCGCCGGATGCAGGGCATGGAAGTGCTCCATCCGATGGGCTGGGACGCGTTCGGCATGCCTGCCGAGAATGCGGCGATGGAAAAGAAGGTCCATCCCGGCGGCTGGACCCGCGAGAATATCGCGACGATGAAGGCGCAGCTGAAGCGCCTCGGTTTCGCGCTGGACTGGACGCGCGAACTCGCGACCTGCGAGCCCGAATATTATGGGCATGAGCAGGCGCTGTTCCTTGATCTGCTTGAGTCCGGGCTGGTCTATCGCAAGGAATCGGCGGTCAACTGGGATCCGGTCGACATGACCGTGCTGGCCAACGAGCAGGTGATCGACGGGCGCGGCTGGCGTTCGGGCGCCCTGATCGAACGGCGCAAGCTGAGCCAGTGGTTCCTCAAGATCACCCAGTTCGCCGACGAGCTGCTGGAAGGCGTACAGGGCCTCGAGCATTGGCCCGACAAGGTGAAGCTGATGCAGGAAAACTGGATCGGCAAGTCCGAGGGGCTGCAGTTCCGGTTTAAGCTGAGCGCCAATGATTCGGGCGCCGGTGAGGTGGAAGTCTTCACCACGCGGCCCGACACGATCTTCGGATCGAGCTTCGTCGCGATCGCGGCGGATCACCCGATCGCGCAGGCGCTGGCTGCTTCGAACCCCGAAGCCGCGGCGTTCATCGAGCTGTGCAAGCAGGGCGGCACCACCGCCGCCGAGCTGGAGACGCAGGAGAAGCTTGGCTTCGACACTGGCATCCGTGCGGCACATCCCTTTGATTCAGCTTGGGAATTGCCGGTTTATATCGCCAATTTCGTGCTGATGGATTATGGCACCGGTGCGGTGTTCGGCGTGCCGGCACACGACCAGCGCGATTTCGAGTTCGCCACCAAGTACAAGCTGCCGGTCCGCCGCGTGGTTTCGGAAGGCGACAAGGAAGCCTCCGAATTCACCGATTCCGAGGCCTATACCGGTCCCGGCACGCTGGTGAATTCGCACTTCCTCGACGGGATGGACGTGGCCGATGCCAAGCGCGCGGTGATCGTCCGCGCCGAGAATGGCGGCTGGGGCAACGGCACCACCGTATGGCGCCTGCGCGACTGGGGCGTGAGCCGCCAGCGTTACTGGGGCACGCCGATCCCGATCATCCATTGCGAAAGCTGCGGCGTGGTCCCCGCCCCGCGCGAATCGCTGCCGATCGTGCTGCCCGAGGATGTCAGCTTCGACATTCCCGGCAACCCGCTGGACCGTCATCCGACCTGGAAAAATGTCGATTGCCCGAAGTGCGGCGCTGCGGCCCGGCGCGAAACCGACACGCTCGACACCTTCGTGGATTCGAGCTGGTACTTCATCCGCTTCGCCAGCCAGCCCAAGGACAAGCCGTTCGACAAGGCCGTGGCGGAACAGTGGCTGCCGGTGGCGCAATATATCGGCGGCGTGGAGCACGCGATCCTGCACCTGCTCTACGCCCGCTTCTGGACGCGCGCGCTCAATCATATGGGGATGCTCGACGTGGCGGAGCCGTTCGCCGGCCTGTTCACCCAGGGCATGGTGACGCACGCCAGCTATTATAGCCGGGAATCGGTCGATGGCGTGGAGCGGAAGCGTTATTTCGAGCCCGCGCAGATCTCGCGCCGCGCCGACGGGACTGCCTATCTCACCGATACCGGCGAGGATGTGATCGTCGGGCGCATCGAGAAGATGTCGAAGTCGAAGAAGAACACCGTCGATCCGACCGAAATCGTCGATCAGTATGGCGCGGACGCCGCGCGCTGGTTCATGCTTTCCGATTCTCCGCCCGAACGCGATCTGGAGTGGAGCGAAGCCGGCATCGACGGCGCATGGCGCTTCGTCCAGCGGCTCTGGCGCTTGTTCGAAGCGGTCGCCTCGGGCGAAACGGCGAGCCACGAAGGCACCGACACCGCGCTCGACAAGAAGCTCCACCGCACCATCGCTGGCGTTGCCGTGGATATCGAGGCGCTGACCTTCAACAAGTCGGTCGCCAAGCTCTACGAGCTGACCGCGGCGATCGAGAAGGCGGCGCCCAGCGCTTCGCGTACGAATGCGATCCGCACTCTGGCACGAATCGTCGCGCCGATGGTTCCGCATCTTGCCGAGGAAGCCTGGGCGATGATGGGGAATGCCGGCCTGATCGCCGACGCACCCTGGCCCGAGGTCGATCCGGCGCTGCTGGTGGATGACGAGGTGACGATGGCCGTGCAAGTGAATGGCAAGCTGCGCGACACGCTGCTATTGGCGAAGGGCACGGCGAAGGATGTCGCCGAAGCCGCTGCGCTGGCGTCTCCCAACGTCCAGCGCGCGCTTGAAGGAAAGGCGCCGAAGAAAGTGATCGTCGTTCCCGATCGTCTCGTGAATATCGTCGCGTGATCCGCCCCCCGGTCCTTGGCGTCGCGCTGCTCGCCGTCTCCGCCCTCGCCCTTTCGGGCTGCGGGCTGCGGCCGCTCTATGGCGGCGGCGCCGCCGGGCCGGTCCAGTCGACTCTCGCCGCGGTGCAGGTCTCGCCGATCGAAGGTGAATCGGGCTGGTTCGTTTCCAACGCGCTGCGCGACCGGCTGGATCGCGGCCAGAACGCGACGCCCCGCTACCGGCTCGATGTGCGGCTCGACGATCGCATCGCCGGCCTGGGCGTTCGCCGCGACGATTCGGTTGCCCGCGAACGCCGGACGCTGCGCGCGCGCTATCAGTTGATCGATCTGTCGACCGGTGCGGTGGTGCTCGACGCCACGGCAGGCTCGGACGCGGGTATCGACGTGGTCGGTTCCGAGTACGCCACCATCGCGGCCGAGCGTTCGGCGCTCGAACGGCTTTCCGACATCGTCGCCGACCAGATCGTCGCGCGGGTCGCGCGCTTCGCACAGAATCCTCCGGCTCCGGCCGCCAAGTGAAGGCGACCGCGCCGCAGATTCGCGCGGCAATGGATGCGCCCAAGCCGGAAACGCGCCTCTATCTGCTCCACGGGCCGGACGAATCCGGCGCGGCGGAACTGACCACGCGCCTCGCCCGCGCGCTTGGCCCCGATGCCGAACGGATCGACATCGACGGCAAGGAACTGCGCACCAATCCGGGCCGCCTCGCCGACGAAGCCGCCTCGATGTCGCTGTTCGGCGGCGCCCGGCTGATCCGGGTCATCGGCGCCGACGAATTCACCGTCGAAGCGATGACGTTGCTGCTGAGCGCCGAGCGCGCCGGCAATCCGGTCGTCGCGATCGGACCCGGCCTCAAGGCCAGCGGCAAGCTGGTCAAGCTGGCCATCGCTTCTTCCTCGGCAATGGCGCACGCCTGTTACGTTCCGGAAGGCGCCAACGCGGTTCAGCTCGTCCAGATGGTCGCGCGCGAACATGGGTTGCGGCTGATGGGCGATGTGCCGCAGCGCCTCGCAACGGCTTGCGCCGGCGATCGCGCCATTCTGAGCCGGGAAATCGAGAAGCTGGCGCTCTACCTCGACGCAGCGCCCGATCGCCCGCGCGACGCCGATGCCAATGCGATCGACGAGATCGGCGCGGATATCGGCGAGGACGACATGTTCGGTGCGATCGAAGCGGTGATCGACGGCCGCGTTGCCGAAATCGGCGCGGAGCTGGCCGGGATCGGCGAAGGCGGCGCCTCCGCTATCCCCCTGCTCCGCAGCCTGGCTCGCCGTCTTGTCACGCTCGCGGAACTCCGCGCCGAAGTCGATGCAGGCGCTAGAGTAGACGATGTTATTGAAAAACATCGTATATTCTTCAAGGAGCGCGGCTCGACCAGCCGTGCGCTGCGCCGCTGGAACGCGCAGCAGCTTGCCCGGGCGATCGAACGCACCCGGCTTGCCGAGCGGGCGATGATGAGTTCGGCAAGCGCCGGAGAAGTGCTGGCGGAAGCCGAATGCGTCGCGATCGCGCGCGCTTCGGCGCGGATGCGCTAACGCCGTTCCACGTGAAACGAGCGGTTCAGATCCGCTCGCCGCTCAGCCTCTGGCAAACCATGTCGAGCTGGTCGAGCGTCGAATAGCTGAGCATCAGCGTGCCGCCCTTCGGCCCATGATTGATCCGCACATTGAGCCCCAGCACATCGCCGAGCTGATGTTCGAGCGCCTGGATGTCGGTATCGCGCGCGGGAGCCTCGCCCTTGCGCTTCGGCTTGGCGTCGCGCGCCAGCTTCTCGGCCTCGCGTACGGTCAGTCCCCTGTCCGCCACGAGCCGCGCGAGCTTCTCCGCATCCGGTGCACCGATCAGCGCGCGGGCGTGCCCCATTTCGATCGCGCCCGCGACGAGCAGCTCGCGCACGCCGCCCGGCAGATCGAGCAGGCGCAGCAGGTTCGCGACATGACTGCGCGATTTGTGAACGATCTTGCCCAGCGCTTCCTGGGTATGCCCATATTCCTTGATCAGTCGCGAATAGCCCTCGGCTTCTTCGATCGCGTTGAGATCCTGCCGCTGGATATTCTCGATCAGCGCGATTTCGAACGTATCGGCGTCGCTCAGCTCGCGGATGATGACCGGCACTTCATGCAGCCGCGCCCGCTGCGCCGCCCGCCAGCGGCGCTCACCGGCAACGATCTGATAGTTATGGCCGTGCGGGCGCACGAAGATCGGCTGGATCAGCCCGCGCGATGCGATCGACTTCGCCAGCTCTTCCAACGCATCATCGTCGAAATGGCGGCGCGGCTGATCGGGATGCGGCGTCAGCGAACTGACCGGCAGCATACGAATGCCCGAACCCGCATCAGGCGTACCGGAAACCGGCGCTTCGGCAACATTATCGCCGAGCAGTGAACTGAGACCACGGCCAAGGCCAGGGCGAGGCTTGCGGGCAGCGGCGGGGTTTGCGGGCGTTTCTTCCGTCATGCGGCCTTCTTGAGCTTGGGCAGACGCTCGATCACTTCGCGGGCGAGCGCGATATAGGCTTCCGAGCCGGGACATTTATAATCGTAGATCAGCGCCGGCAGTCCGTGGCTGGGCGCTTCCGACAAGCGAACGTTGCGCGGGATCACCGTGTCGAACACCACGCGACCGAGCACGGCGCGGACATCGTCCGATACCTGATCGGTCAGCCGGTTGCGCCGGTCATACATGGTCAACACCACGCCGAGGATCGACAGGCCGGGATTGAACCGGCTGCGGATCCGCTCGACGGTGTTGAGCAACTGGCTGAGCCCCTCGAGCGCGAAGAACTCGCACTGGAGGGGTACCAGCAAGGCGTGTGAAGCGACCATCGCGTTGATCGTCAGCAGACCCAGCGAGGGCGGACAATCGATCAGGATCACATCCCATCGCGCGGCATTACCGCGCGAAAGCGCCGCATCGAGCCGATGAGTGCGCGCTTCGAACTCGATCAGTTCGATCTCCGCACCCGAAAGATCCTGGGTCGCGGTGATGATGTCGAGGCCCGGCACCCGGGTAGGAATCGCAACTTCTTCCAAGGTGATGTCGTCGGTAACCAGCAGATCGTAGCTCGAACGCTCGCGATCGGCGCGGGCGATACCGAGGCCGGTCGACGCGTTGCCCTGCGGATCGAGATCGACCAGCAACACGCGCTTGCCGATCGCAGCGAGTGCCGTGCCGACGTTGATCGCCGTGGTGGTCTTACCCACCCCGCCCTTCTGATTGGCGATTGCGATGCAGATCATCTCGGGCGTACCCTTTTGGCGACCACGATACCGGAATCCGGGGAGGTGATGCTCGGTTCCACGTGAAACGCACCCTGCCATGCGCGGCGCGCCGCTTCCACCTCCGATTGCACATTTCGACCCTTTGGCAGCACCCAGACTGTGGATGAGTCCGTGCAATGTTGTGCCCCGGCGAACAGTTTGCCGAGTTCAGCCACCGCTCGGGCCGAAACCACCGCCGCGGGTCGCTCCGGCTTGTAGGATTCCACCTTGCTGCCGATCACTTCAACGCGATCGGCTATACCCAGCTCATCGGCGGCCGACCGCAGGAATTCAACGCGCTTCCCTCGGGGTTCGACGAGAATAACGGGCCGATCCGTAAGCACGGCGACCACGAGACCCGGCAAACCGGCTCCCGAACCGATATCGAGCCATGTTCCTTCTCCGTCGCCCGCAAGGGATATCAGCTGGGCGGAATCGACCAGATGGCGTGCCCACAGCTCCGCCAACGTGGATGCGGCAATCAGGTTCTGCTCGCTGGCTCCTCTGGTCAGGATATCTGCGAAGCGCGATAATTGCGTTTCACGTGAAACATCGAAGCGTTCGCGCAGCCAGTTTCTGGCTTCATCTTCGGTCATGCGGCGCTCTTGCGGGCGTGGAGCAGAATGGCGGACAGCGCCGCCGGCGTTATCCCCCGGATGCGCGACGCTGCGCCCAGCGTTTCCGGGCGCGCGATAGTGAGCCGCTCTACCATCTCGTTGGACAAGCCCGGAACGGCTGAGAACTGCAGATTGACGTCAAGACGCACCGCATCGTTGGCGCGGAGCTGGCTGACTTCGCTTTCCTGGCGCTCCAGATAAGGCGCATAGCGTTGATCTTCGACATATTCGGCCAGGAGCGCCGGATCGGTATCGATCGGACCCGCGACATGGCTCAGGTCGACGCCCGAGAAGCGCAGCCATTCCCGTGCAGGCCGTCGCGCGCCATCGAGGCCGACCGGCGCGCCACGCGCATGGATCGCGCTCGCAGTGATCTGTTCGGAGAAAATCTGGTCCAGGCGCGCCCGTTCGTCGCGCCGCGCCTTTAGCCGGGCCGTGCGTACCTCGCCAAGGCATCCCAGCGCCTCGGCGATAGGCCCAAGCCGCGTCTCGGCATTGTCGGCGCGCAAGCGCAGGCGATACTCGGCCCGTGCGGTCAGCATGCGATAGGGTTCGGTCACCCCCTGCAGCACGAGATCGTCGATCATGACGCCAAGATAGCTCGTCGCACGATCCAGGATAAGCGGCGCTAGCGCACAGGCGTGCGCCGCCGCGTTCAGCCCCGCGATCAGTCCCTGCCCCGCCGCTTCCTCATAGCCGGTCGTCCCGTTGATCTGCCCGGCACAAAACAGACCCTGCAGCGCGGGAAGACCCAGGGTCGATGCCAGCGCGCGCGGATCGATATGGTCATATTCGACTGCATAGCCCGGCGTGACGATCTCCGCTCGCTCCAGCCCCGGAATCGAATTCACCATCGCAACCTGGATATCGACCGGCAGCGAGGTCGACATACCGTTCGGATAGACCAGATGCGTATCCAGCCCCTCCGGCTCGAGAAAAATCTGATGCCCGTCGCGATCGCCGAATCGGTGGATCTTGTCCTCGATCGACGGGCAATAGCGCGGCCCCTGCGCGTCGATTGCTCCGGTGAACAAGGGCGAACGATCGAGCCCGCCCCGAATGGCGTCGTGCGTCGCTTCGTTGGTGCGCGTCACGCCACAATGGAGCTGGGGGAGCAGACGGCCTGTCGAGAGCGGCGACATGGTCCACGGCTCTTGGTCCGACGGCTGCTCCGCAACATTGGCCCAATCGATGGTCCGCCCATCAAGCCGCGGCGGGGTGCCGGTCTTCAGCCGCGCCATCGGCAGGTCGAGCGCGCGGAGCTGCTCCGCCATCCGATGCGACGACGCTTCCCCGATCCGGCCGCCGTCGAGCCGCTCTTCGCCACGGAAGATACGGCCGCCGAGGAAGGTGCCCGTTGCCAGCACGACCGCCCGAGCAGCAAGGCGGGTGCCATCGGCCAGCTCGACCCCGGCGATCGCGCTACCCTCAAGGATCAGCGACGCCGCTTCGCCCTCGATCAACGTCAGCCGCTGCTGCGCACGCAGCATCGCCTGGATCGCCGCGGCATAGCGTACCCGGTCCGCCTGCACGCGCGGCCCCTGTACCGCCGTTCCCTTGCTCCGATTGAGCATTCTGTAGTGGATCGCCGCAGCATCGGCGACGCGCGCAATCAGGCCATCGAACGCATCGGTCTCGCGAACCAGATGGCCCTTGCCTAATCCGCCGATCGCCGGATTGCACGACATGGCGCCGACCTTCGCCAGATCGAAGCTGAGCAATGCCGTGCGCGCACCACGCCGCGCCGAGGCCGCGGCCGCTTCGGTGCCGGCATGGCCACCGCCGATGACGATAACGTCGAATTCCATGCCCGCCCGCTACTGGAGCGCGCCGCTCACGTCAAAACTGTTCCACGTGGAACAGCGCCTATTTGCCAATGCAGAAGCGCGAAAACAGCGCATCGAGCATCGCTTCGACGTCCGCCCGCCCAGTAATGGCGTCGAAAGCTCGCAATGCCGTGCGGAGCTGCTCGGCGGTAAGCAGCATATCCCCTTCCGATGCAGCAGCGCGAAGCGCGCGCCCGGCGGTTGCCGTCAGATCGCGCTGGCGGCGATTCAGTGCGAGCCGATCACTACGCGGCAACAGGTCTTCACCCAGCTCGCGCATCGCCTGCCAAAGCCGCTCCATCCCCGCCCCCGTGGCCGCGGACACGGGAAGCCGATCACCGCCCTCTCCCCTGCCCGGCTGATCGCTGCGCGGTTTCACGTGGATCAGCGCCGGATGCTCGGGCGGTGCGTCGTCGCCAAGCCACAACACGATATCGGCTTCGTCCATCGCATCACGCGCCAGCCCCACGCCGATCCGCTCGACGACATCCTCGGTCTCGGTCAGTCCAGCCGTGTCGATCAACAGCCACGCGATCCCGTCGCGGACCACCGGGGCTTCGATCCGGTCGCGAGTCGTCCCTGCGATCGGCGACACGATCGCCGCGGTTCGATCGGCCATCGCATTGAGCAACGTCGACTTGCCCGCATTGGGCGGCCCGGAAAGGACCACGCGGATCCCATCGCGCAGCCGCTCGACCGGGGGCTGCGCGACGATCGCTTCGATCTCAGCCGCCAACGCCAGCGCGGCGGCACGGATTCCCGGCATCACCTCGGCTTCGGCATCGACATCCTCTTCGTCCGAGTGATCGAGCATCGCTTCGATCTGCGCGGCCACCCCCAGCGTGCGGCTGGCCCAGCCTTCGACTTCGCGGCGAACCGCGCCTTCGGCCGATCGGATCGCCGCGCGGCGCTGGGCTTCGGTTTCCGCCATCAGCAGATCGCCCAGTCCCTCGGCTTCGCTCAGGTCGATTCGGCCATTGGCCAGCGCGCGCCGGGTGAACTCGCCCGGTTCTGCCGAACGGAGACCCGGTATCGATGCAAGCGCCGCCTCTACCGCGCGAACCACCGCGCGGCCGCCATGAAGATGCAGCTCGGCGAGATCCTCGCCCGTCGCGCTGTCCGGGCCCGGAAAGATCAGCACCAGCGCCCGATCGAGCAGCTCGCCGTCTTGGCGAAGCGCCCGCAAGGCTGCCCGGCGCGGTGCAGGCACGTCGCCGGCAAGCGCGCGAACCGCGTCGAGCGCCCCTGCCCCGCTCAGGCGAAGAATCGCAATCGCGGCAGGAGGCTGGCCGCTCGAGACCGCAAAGATCGTATCCATCGCCGGTGGGTTCAGCTTTTCTTGGTCGCCGCGTCGAACATGCCGCGCCACATGTTCATGCCCGCCTCGCCCATCGGTGCCCAGGCGCGCGTCATCGTCTCGAACAATTCGGGGCTCACGCCCTTCTCCATCGTTTCGGTCATCATCGCGATATAGCGGTCATGGAGCGGCGTGAGATCAGGCAGGCCCATCGCGCGGCGGGCTTCTTCGGGCGTGCAATCGACTTCGACATTGATCTTCATGGCGCTTCTCCACCGGCCCGGCTGTGCTAGGGTCCGAACCATGATCTATGCGCGCGACTGGGGCGTGGTGACAACGCCCATCGGATCGATCCGGATCGAAGGCGATGATCGAACGATCCATCGCATCAACGTCCTGCGCGAACGCGAGGAATCGCGGCGGCCGGACCGGCCCGCGGTGCTGGCCGCGGCGGAGCAGCTCGAATCCTGGTTCGAAGGCGAACTCAAGGCCTTCGATCTGGCGCTGAATCCGCCCGGCACGCCACGCGGGCTGGTGCTGCGCGACGGGCTGATCGCAGTCGGCTATGGCGAGACGATCAGCTATGGCGGCTTGTCCGAACGTCTGGGGTCCAGCGCCCGCGCGATCGGCCAGCTTTGCGCGCGCAATCTCTTCCCTATCGTCGTGCCGTGTCACCGCGTGCTCGGCACCGGCAATATCGGGCACTATTCCGCCGGCGACGGCGTTTCCACCAAGCAATGGCTGCTCGACCATGAGCGCCGCCACGGAGGCAAAGCATGACGATGATTTCGGTTACGACGCTCGAAGGCGATGCCAGCTTCGAGGCCTATTGTGCCGAACCCGAAGGCGCACCGCGTGGCGCGATCATCGTGATTCAGGAGATTTTCGGGGTTAATCAAGGGATTAGACGAAAATGCGATCGCCTTGCCGCCGATGGCTGGCTCGCGCTCGCACCCGATCTCTTCTGGCGGCTCCAGCCCGGCATCCAGCTCGATCCCGACGTGCCCGAAGAGTTCCAGACGGCGCTGGGCTGGATGGGCAAGTTCAACCAGGACGCCGGCATCCGCGACATCGAAGCGACGATCCGCCTCGCGCGCGAGAAGAGCGGCGGCAAGGTGGGCGTGGTTGGCTACTGCCTCGGCGGGCGTCTCGCTTATATGACTGCGGCGCGCACCGATGTGGACGCGAGCGTCGGCTATTATGGCGTCGGGCTCAACGGATTGCTCGGCGAAAAGCACGGGATCGCCAACCCGCTATTGCTCCACATCCCGGAAGAGGATCATTTCGTCGACAAGACCGCACAGGCCGCGATCCATGAAGGCCTGGACGATCACCCGCGCGTGACGATCTACGACTATCCCGGCGAGGATCACGGCTTCGCCACCGAGATGGGCAAGCGCCGCTCGCCGGAATCGGCCGATCTTGCGGACGAACGGACGGCGGAATTCTTTGCCGGCAATCTCGCCTGACAGAAAAAAGGGGCCGCGCCTCTCGGCACAGCCCCTTTTTTGGCGCTCCGAAGCCGATCAGCTCAACAGCTGAAGCAGCCCCACGTCGTGATCGATAATGCCGGTATAGATCATCGATCCGGCGACATAGAGGATCACCAGCAAGCCGATCCACGCGATCCAGCGATAGCGCTCGATATATTTGGCGATGATGTTGGCAGCGATGCCCATCAGCGCGACGGCGATCACCAGACCGACCATCAGGATGCCGGGATGCTCTCGCGCCGCGCCGGCGACCGCCAACACATTGTCGAGGCTCATCGACACGTCGGCGATCGCGACTGCCCAGGCAGCCGCAGCAAAGCTCTTGGCCGGACGGACGCCGCTATGCTCGTCGCCTTCGATCTCGGGCGAGCCGGGACTGTGGCCCGCGGGGACCTGAACGATCTCGCGGTACATCTTCCAGCCCACCCACAGCAGCAGCACGCCGCCCGCGAACACGAGGCCGACCACCTGAAGAAGCTGAGTCACGACAAGCGCGAAGCCGATGCGCAGCACCAGTGCCGCGACGATGCCGATCAGGATGACCTTCTTGCGCTGATCCGCCGGCAGACCCGCCGCCAGCGCGCCGATGACGATCGCATTGTCGCCGGCCAGCACGATATCGATCAGGATCACCTGTCCGAAGGCCAGCCAGGCCGAGCCGCTGCCCGAAAAGAGGCCGGCAAAGTCGTTGACGATATGCGCCCAGATCTCAGTCATCGCGTTCCCTCATTCCGGCACTTGCCAAAGCGGTTTGCCCCGCGCGGGTCAAGTGCTGCGAGAGTCAGTCTCCGCAACTCGCGCGAATGGCGCCGGATGGTGGATACGAAAAGAGCCGCAACCCTGGGGGATACGGCTCTTTTTCGTTTCTGGCCGGGCATGGGCAAAGCCCATGCCGTCGGTCGGGTTCGGCTTTGCCGACCCGCCGGCCGGACCAGCGCTTGTCCTGAATTGGCTTTTCTAATTCAGGCCATGCTCGGTCACTGATTCATGCTGTCGAAGAAGTCTTCGTTGGTCTTCGAATCCTTCATCTTGTCGAGCAGGAACTCCATCGCGTCGATCGTGCCCATCTGCATCAGAATGCGGCGCAGGACCCACATCTTGGAAAGCTTGGCCTTGTCGACCAGCAGCTCTTCCTTGCGGGTGCCGCTCTTGCCGACGTCGAGCGCCGGGAAGATGCGCTTGTCGGCGACCTTGCGGTCGAGGACGATTTCCGAGTTACCGGTGCCCTTGAATTCTTCGAAGATGACTTCGTCCATGCGGCTGCCGGTATCGATCAGCGCGGTTGCGATGATCGAGAGCGAGCCGCCTTCCTCGATATTGCGCGCGGCACCGAAGAAGCGCTTCGGCCGCTGTAGCGCGTTGGCGTCGACACCGCCGGTCAGCACCTTGCCCGAGCTGGGGACCACGGTGTTGTAGGCGCGGCCGAGGCGGGTGATCGAGTCGAGCAGGATCACCACGTCCTTCTTGTGCTCGACCAGGCGCTTGGCCTTTTCGATCACCATTTCGGCGACCTGCACGTGGCGCGTGGCGGGTTCGTCGAAGGTCGAGGAGACGACCTCACCCTTCACGCTGCGCTGCATGTCGGTGACTTCCTCGGGCCGCTCGTCGATGAGCAGGACGAGCAGGAACACCTCGGGATGATTGTCGGTGATGGCCTTGGCGATGTTCTGCAACATCACCGTCTTGCCGACGCGCGGCGGCGCGACGATCAGCGTGCGCTGGCCCTTGCCCTGCGGCGAGACGATGTCGATCACGCGAGCCGACTTGTCCTTGATCGTCGGATCCGACGGATCGAGCGTCAGCTTGCTCTCTGGGTAAAGCGGCGTGAGATTGTCGAAATTGACGCGGTGACGGACCGCTTCGGGATCGTCGAAATTGACCGAGACGAGGCGGGTCAGCGCGAAATAGCGCTCCCCGTCCTTGGGTCCGCGGATTTCGCCTTCGACGGTGTCACCGGTGCGCAGGCCGAACTTTCGGACCTGGTTCGGCGAGATGTAGATATCGTCGGGGCCGGCGAGATAGTTCGCCTGAGCCGAGCGCAGGAAGCCGAAGCCGTCCTGAAGCACTTCGATCGTGCCTTCGCCCATGATCATTTCGCCATTTTCGGCCTGGGCCTTGAGAATGGCGAACAGCAGGTCCTGCTTGCGGAGCGTCGAGGCGCCTTCGACACCGAGCTCCTCGGCCATTTCGACCAGCTGTGCGGGGGGCGTTTTCTTGAGGTCTTTGAGATGCATTTTGGGAGTCCGGTCTTGGCGGAATATGGGGAGAGCGATGGCCGGCGAAATATCTGCTCGGACGGTGCTGACAGGAGGGATACGCCCGGAGGACCGGGGTATGATCGCGAATTAGGTGGCGGCCATCACCAAGTCAACCAGCCTGAGGCAGGAAGAAGCTAGTTCTTGGGGCCGTTCTGCATCCGCTGGCCGAATTCTATCATATATTGACCACGCTGCCGCAGGATTCCCCCACAACGGATTGCATCGTCACTGAGGCTATCGCCCTTTTCGACCGCGTCCAGAATGCGACGCAGCGCAGCCTCCAGATCATAACCCGGCGTCCGGGTATCGATCCTTCCCAGAAAATACATCAGGCCAGCTGAGAAGCGTGTCTTTTCCTGATCATCCTTCGCTTGCGCTATCATCAACGCGACAACCGCGATGCATCGCGCATCGTCAGTATTGGGATCGGGTGCGGATTGGCCGGCAAGCGTAGCGGCAAGGGCCAGAGCTAGAAGCGACATCTCCGTTTATACCCGAATCAGAAGGGTTTCACGACAGCCAGAATGACGATCGCGATGACCGCCAGCGCAGGCACTTCGCCGATCATCCGCAGCTTGCGCGGGGCGATGCTGCCCAGCCCTGCCGCCAGCTTCTTCGAATAGCCCACAGCCCAGCCCTGAAAGCCCGAAAGCGCGAACACGATTGCCAGCTTGGCATGCAGCCAGCCCAGCCCCGGCTGGCCGTCGAACAGCCCGACATTGAGCGCAAGCGCGATGCCGAGCAGCCAGACCGCGCCGATCGAAGGCGTCAGGATCATCTTGCGGAGCAGCGCTTCGCGATGAACCCATTTTTCCGCCTCGGGCGTGCCGAGCGATTCCTGATGATGGACGAGATAGCGCGGCAGCAGGAACAGGCCCGCCATCCAGAAGATCACGAAGATGATATGGGCGGCCTTCACCCACAGATAGGCGAGACCGAGGAACCCCGTCATTTCGTGCCTCTCACCTGTGCCAGAAGCGCTTCGACATGCACGATCGGCGTATCCTGCTGGATGCCGTGACCGAGATTGAAGATATGAGGGCGCTCGGCAAAGGCGGCAAGGATGCGGTCCACAGCGCTGGCCAGCACGTCGCCGCCGGCGATCAGCGCCAGCGGATCAAGATTGCCCTGCACCGGCAAATCCTTCGGCAGCGCGTCATTGGCCCAGACCGGATCGACGCTCTCGTCCAGCCCTATCGCATCGACCTTGGTCTCACGCGCATAGGCAGCGAGCTTGCCCCCGGCGCCTTTCGGAAAACCGATGATCGGCACGCCGGGCGCGCGGGCGCGCAACCCCGCGACGATCCGGACAGTCGGCGCGATCACCCATTGCTCGAATTGCGCGGGAGAAAGACTGCCCGACCAGCTGTCGAACAGCTGGACCGCTTCGACGCCGGCTTCGATCTGGCCGACCAGATAGTCGATCGTGACATCGGCGATCCGCGTGACCAGCTCGCTCATCATCCCCGGATCGGCATAAGCGAGGCGGCGCGCCTCGGCCTGTTCGCGGCTGCCCTGTCCGGCGATCATATAGGTCGCGACGGTCCAGGGGCTGCCCGCAAAGCCCAGAAAGGTCGTCGACGCGGGCAAGGCTGCCGCGACGCGCTTAACGGTCTCGTAGATGGGTTTGAGCGGCTCTGGCGATGGGTTGAGCGCGTCGAGAACGGCACGGTTCTCGATTTTGGGCGCGAGACGCGGGCCCTCGCCAGTTTCGAACCACAGATCCTGGCCCAGCGCCATCGGCACGATCAGGATGTCGGAAAACAGGATCGCGCCGTCCATGCCGAAGCGGCGGATCGGCTGAAGCGTGATCTCGGCCGCGGCGTCGTGATCGTTGACCAGTGCGAGAAACCCGCCCTTCTCGGCCCGAAGCGCGCGATACTCCGGCAGATAGCGTCCCGCCTGGCGCATGAGCCAGATCGGAGGGACGGACTGCTTCACGCCTTTCAGCGTTTCGAGCAGCGGCTTGGGGGCATCGGAACGGGTCAGCGGACGATTCCTATTACTATAAAGAAGAGAATCTAAGGATTGATGGAGTCTGTTGGCGCGTGGATGCCGGGGCTTATTCGCTCATCCGGATTCTGCCAACAGCTTGACTCGTCCGGCCCCGCGGACTCCCCAGGATTCGAGTCCGTCATCCCCGTTTTCCACAGGACCCGATGGGAAACCCGGGGCTGGGGACGGGGTTGTGGATGTTCCGCGGCTGACTCGGCCGGTTTTCGGATGCTTGGCCCGTGCCCGGTGTTGCGCTAGCGCTTGTCCCTGATGTTTTCCACAGATCCATCCCGCTGATGCGGCTGCACCTTCATCTCCTCTCCGATTCCACCGGCGAGACGCTGGAGAATATCGCCAAGGCCGCGCTTGCCCAATATGACGATGTCGAGACGCTGCGTCACTTCTGGCCGATGGTCCGCAGCGAAGCGCATCTCGAGCGGATCCTGCGCGAGATCGCCCAGAATCCGGGGCTGGTGCTCTTCACGCTGGTGAACCCCGATACCCGGCGGACGCTGGAGAGCCGCTGTCGCGCGATGGGCTTGCCGGCGATCGCTCCGCTCGATCCGGTGAACCATGCATTGTCGCAGTTGCTGGGACAGGAAGCCAAGGCGCGGCCCGGGCGCCAGCATATGCTCGACGCTGCCTATTTCGCGCGCGTCGATGCGATCCAGTTCACCATTGCCCATGACGACGGCATCGCCGCCGAGGATTGGGAGGAAGCCGATATCGTGCTGGCGGGCGTGTCTCGATCGTCGAAGACGCCGACCTCGATCTATCTGGCGAACCGGGGCTACAAGACCGCGAACATCCCGATCGTGGTCGAATCCCCGCCCCCGCCCGAACTGTTCCGGCTGAAGCACCCGCTGGTGGTGGGGCTGACCACCAGCGCCGACCGGCTGGTCGCGATCCGCCGCAACCGGCTGCTGTCGCTCAACCAGCACCCCGAGACCGCCTATGTCGATCAGGAATCGGTCAGCCGCGAGATCGCCTTCGCCCGGCGCATGTTCGCCGATAATGGGTGGCCGGTGATCGACGTGACCCGGCGATCGATCGAAGAGACCGCGGCGGCGATCATCCAGTTGTGCAACGAGCGAACCCTGGCGAAGGCGGACGAATGAAACTGGTTCTGGCGTCGCAAAGCGCGTCGCGGCGGGCAATGCTCGATGCGGCGGGCGTCCCCTATGAAGCGGTTTCGCCCCAGGTCGACGAGGACTCGGCCAAGGCCGCGCTGAAGGCCGAGGGAGTCGCGCCGCGCGACTTGGCCGATGCGCTGGCCGAACTGAAGGCGCTCAAGCTTTCGCAGCTCGATCCGACCGCGCTGGTGCTGGGTGGAGATTCGCTGGTGGCGCTGGCCGACGGCACCTTGCTCGACAAGCCGGTGAGCCGGGAGAATGCCGCCGAACATCTGCGGATGATGTCGGGAACCAATGTCGATCTCTACAGCGCCGCGGTGATTGCAGAAGGGGGCCGCCCCGTGTGGCGCCATGTCGAACGCGCGCGGCTGGTGGTGCGTCCGTTATCCGAAGCCTTTATCGAGGAATATCTCGACAAGGAATGGCCCGCCATTTCGTGGTGCGTCGGCTGTTTCCGGATCGAGGGGCCGGGCGTCCAGCTTTTCGCCCAGACCACCGGCAGCCATTTCACCATCCTCGGTATGCCCTTGCTCCCGATCCTCGATTATCTGCGCACACGTGGGATTATGACGTCATGACGCCTTATGCCGAAGTTATCGGCGATCCGATAAGCCATTCGAAAAGCCCGGCAATCCACGGATTCTGGCTCGAAGCGCTCGATATCGACGCCGAATATCGCGCGACCCATGTCACGCCCGATGGCCTCGCGGCCTATTTCGACGCGCGGCGGAGCGATCCCGCCTGGCGCGGGTGCAACATCACCATTCCGCACAAGCAGGCCGCGCTCGATCTGAT
Source organism: Sphingomonas sp. G-3-2-10 (assembly GCF_012927115.1). Taxonomy (NCBI): domain Bacteria; kingdom Pseudomonadati; phylum Pseudomonadota; class Alphaproteobacteria; order Sphingomonadales; family Sphingomonadaceae; genus Sphingomonas; species Sphingomonas sp. G-3-2-10. The sequence goes on from NZ_JABBFY010000001.1 coordinate 3,235,322, forward strand.
CGAGGATCGCGGTGGCGTCCGCGCGACGATCGGCGCGATCAACACGGTGTTTCGCGCCGATGACGGCGTGCTGATCGGGACGAATACCGATGCCGGCGGCTTCTATGCGCCGATCGCGGGCCTCGATCTCGAGGGGGCCCATGCGGTGGTGATCGGCGCGGGCGGCGCCGCCCGGGGCATCCTGTTCGCGCTGTCGAAGGTCGGGATCGGCCGGGTGACGATCCAGAACCGCAACGTGCTGAAGGCTGCGGCGCTGCTGTCGAGCTTCGGGATCAAGGGCGATGCGGTGCCGTTGGGGACGAAGCTGCCCGAAGCGAAATTGCTGGTGAATGCCAGTGCGCTGGGGATGGGCGGTCAGCCGCCGCTCGATATCGACCTGACGCCACTGCCGGACGACGCGGTGGTCTACGACATCGTCTATTCGCCGCTGGAGACCGATCTGCTGCTGCAGGCCGATGCGCGCGAACTGGATACGGTGGACGGGCTCGACATGCTGATCGGGCAGGCGGCGCTGGCGTTCGAACTCTTCTTCGACGCTGCCCCGCCGCGGGATCGCGACGACGAACTCCGCGCAATGCTCACCGTATGATCGTCTTGGGCCTTACCGGGTCGATCGGCATGGGCAAATCGACCGTTGCGGCGATGTTCGCCGACGAAGGCGTGCCGGTGTTCGATGCCGATGCCGAAGTCCACAAGCTCCAGGGTCCGGGCGGCCGGATCGTTGCGGAGATCGAAGCCGAGTTTCCCGACACGACCAGCGATCTGGGCGTGAACCGCACCCTGCTGGGCGAAGCGGTGTTCGGGAAGCCGGAAGCATTCAAGCGGCTGGAGGCGATCGTTCATCCCGCGGTGGCGCATGAGCGAAACCTGTTCCTCGAGCGGAGTGGCAGCCGTCCGCTGGTGGTGCTCGACGTGCCTCTGCTGTTCGAAGCTGGCGGCTGGCGGCAGGTGGACAAGATTGCCGTCGTGTCCGCCCCTGCCGAGGTGCAGCGCGCGCGGGTGCTGGCGCGGCCGGGCATGACGGTCGAGCGTTTCGAGTCGATTCTGGCGAAACAGCTTCCCGACGCGGAAAAGCGGGCCCGGGCCGACTTCGTCATCCCCACCGGCGGCTCGCTTGCGGAGACGCGGGACGCGGTTCGTGCGGTCATCGCTTGCCTCTCGGCTCCGGCGGGAGGATAAGCGACTCACATATGCGCGAGATTGTTTTCGACACCGAAACGACGGGGCTCAGTTTCTCCGGCGGGGATCGTCTAGTCGAAATCGGCTGCGTCGAGCTGGTCAACAAGGTGATGACCGGGCGTCACTACCACGTCTATCTGAATCCCGAACGGCCGGTGCCGGTCGAGGCGTTTCGCGTGCACGGGCTCAGCGACGTGTTCCTGTCGGACAAGCCCTTGTTCCGGGATGTGGTCGAGGATCTGATCGATTTCATCGGTGACAGCCCGATGATCGCCCATAACGCCAATTTCGACTTCGGCTTCATCAATGGCGAGATGACCCGGTGCGGCCGTCCCATCGTGTCTCTCGACCGGATGGTCGATACGCTGGTGATCGCGCGGACCCGGCATCCGGGCGCGAAACACACGCTCGACGCGCTTTGCAGCCGATATGGAATCGATTTGTCGGCGCGTACGCTGCACGGCGCATTGCTCGATGCGCAGCTGCTTGCGCAGGTCTATGTCGAGCTGACCGGCGGCCGCCAGATCAGCATGGGCCTCGCGGTCGACGTGCCGGTCATGCGCGAGACGGCGGCCGAAGCGACGAGCCGGGTTCATGTGCGGCCGGCGCGCCATTTCGCGCCGTCCGAAGCGGAACTTGAGCGCCACGCAGCGTTTCTGAAGAAGTTGGAGGAGCCGATCTGGGGCCAGGCCGCGTCCGGTTGACGCTTGGCAGGCCCATCCCTAGGTCCACGCCTCGTTTAGTGCGGAGGTAAAATCGATGGATATCCGAGTTTCCGGCCACCAGGTCGACACCGGAGAAGCGCTCAATCAGCTGGTCTCCGACCGGCTCCAGGGCATCGCGAACAAATATTTCTCGCGAGCCATCTCCGCTCACGTCACCTTCGGCAAGGGACCGCATGATTACGGCTTCACCTGCGACATCGTCGCGCATGTGATGCAGGGGCTGGTGCTCAAATCCTCGAACTCGGGCACCGAAGCCAATGGCGCCTTCGACGGCGCCGCCGACAAGATCGAGAAGCAGCTGCGCCGCTACACGCGCCGGCTGAAGGACCGCAACAACAGCGCGGCCATCGCGGCGCAGCAGAACGGCGCCTATGACGATTATGACAATGCAGGCTACACGCTGTTCGCCGAGCCGGTGGACGAGGAAGAAGCAGCCGACGCGCCGCTGATAGTCGCCGAGACGCGAGTCGATGTGCCCGAAGCCACGGTTTCGGACGCGGTGATGATGCTCGATCTGCGCAACACCGCGGCGCTGCTGTTCCGCAATACCGGCACCGGCGCGTTCAACATGGTCTATCGCCGCGGCGACGGGACGATCGGCTGGGTGGAACCGAACCGGGCCGCCTGAATTTAGGTGGCCTGACTCAATGGCGGTTCGGGGGGACGCCAATCCGGATGCTACATGACTGATCTCAGTGACCTGCTCACGCCGGAGGCGACCGTCTCCGCGCTCCCTGTTGCCAACAAGAAGACCTTGTTTCAGCAACTGGGAGCGGTGGCGGCGCGCGCCTATGACCTCGACGCCAAGCTGGTCGCCGAGCGGCTGGCGGCGCGCGAGAAGCTGGGATCGACCGGATTTGGCGGCGGCATCGCCATCCCCCATGCCAAGATCGACGGGTTGCGGCAGGTGGTGGCGATCGTCGCTCGCCTGCCCCAGCCGATCGAGTTCGCCGCAGTGGACGAACTTCCCGTCGACCTGGTGTTCGCCCTCCTCTCTCCGGTCGATGCGGGGGGCGAGCACCTCAAGGCGCTGGCTCGCGTCTCGCGCCGGCTGCGTGATCGCAACTTTGCGGCCAAGCTTCGCGGCGCGGGTTCGCCCGATGCGCTTTACGTGCTGCTGACCGGCGTCGAAGCGCGTGACGCAGCCTGACGCGACGCCCGAGGCGTCGGGCGAGGCGGCGCATTTCCGCGCGCTGGAATCGCTCTACGCTGCCGCGCCGATTAATCAGCTGTTCCATTCGCGGTTGGAAATCCCCGCGCCCGGCGTCGCGCGGATCCATTTCGAGATCGACGATCGCCATTATCACGCGGCGGGCGCGGCGCATGGCACCAGCTATTTCAAGATGCTCGACGATGCCGCTTTCTATGCGGCGAACAGCCTCGTCACCGATCGTTTCCTGCTGACCACGGCCTTCAACCTGCTGCTCACCAAGCCGCTAAAGGCCGGACCGGTGATCGCGGAAGGGCGCTGGGTGAGCGGCCAGCGCCGGGTGTTCGTGGCCGAGGCGCGGCTGATCGATGTGACCGGCGAGGAAGCGGCGCGCGGCACCGGCACCTTCATGCGATCCCGCATCCCCCTGGCGGGCTTGCCCGGCTACCGGTCGGCCAGCCCCGAAGCATGACCGCCCGGGTCACCAGCGCCATCATGGTCAATGCGCTGGTTCGCCGGGTGAATCAGCAAGGCGGGTCCGCGATGATCCTCGCGAAAGGCGATCCCACCGCGGGCGCCATCCTGCTGATAACCTATGAGAAAGCCGCCAATCCGCGCTTTTTCGAGCGCGGCATCGGACCGGACGGAGAAGCCGCACTGGTTGCGTCGGGACCGGCGGCGATCGCCGACGAAAGCGAGGTCTCGGCGTACTGGAAACGGCGCCGCGATCGCGATTCCGACTTATGGGTCGTTGAACTGGATATCGCGCAGGCAGAACGGTTCATCGCCGAAACGATGGGTTTTCATTGACTTTTAACCGCGTGGTCCCGAAAGGCCGCGCACGATAAACCGCGTTGTGTCGTTCGGGGTGTGAAGTCGAACGGTTACGCAGTCGGGGGGAAGTCCGGCGGCCCATCATTTCCAAGGGCCGGCCGCACACCAACCGCATAATAGTTATTCGGAATGAAGTTCTTGCCACGCGCCGCGTTTCTCGCGGCTGTGACTTTTTGCGCTGGCGCGATTGCCAACGCCGCTACGCTCGAAATGAGCGACGTGCTTCCCGACGTGGAAGTTCAGGATATCAACTCGCAGGAACATCATGTTGTTCCGATGCCGCCGGCTCCGGTGGCGCCGCTGGCCAAAGCCGGCGAGATCGTCCAGCCGCTTCCGGCCGACGAGAGCGAGACCGCCGAATTCTCCAGCCTTTCCGCCGCTGTCGCTGCGCAGGACCACCCCGAAGCGGTGGATCGCGAGCTGCATTGCCTGGCCGTGGGCGTTTATTACGAAGCCAAGAGCGAGCCGCTGGCCGGCCAGCTCGCGGTTGCCGAAGTCATTCTCAACCGCGCTGAATCGGGCCGTTTCGCCCGCTCGGTGTGCGGCGTGCTGACCCAGCGCGGCCAGTTCTCGTTCGTTCGCGGCGGCGTGATCCCCACTCCGCCCGAAAACGCCCAGTGGCGTCGCGCAATGGCGGTCGCCCAGGTCGCGCAGAAGGATCTGTGGGACAGCCCCGTCGAGAACGCGCTCTATTTCCACGCGCGCTACGTCTCGCCGGGCTGGAAGCGTCCGCGCGTCGGCGCTGTGGGCAACCACATCTTCTACCGCTGAAATGAGACGAAAGGCCTTTCCGGGCCTTTTGTTCGTTCGCTTAATGTTCTAAAGAACGGGGATGGCTACACAGCTGTCCCCCGCCGCGCCCATATTGGCTGACCTCCCCCTCATGGCGGCGGATGTGGCGCGCGGCGTCTGCCGGATGCTGCTGCGCCACGATTGCGTCGCGATCGCCGAAGTGCCGCTCAGCGACGGCCGCCGCGCCGACCTGATGGCGCTCGATGCGCGCGGCAACATCATCATCGTCGAGATCAAGGTGTCACGCGCCGATCTGCTGGGCGACGCCAAATGGAACGACTATCTCGCCCATTGCGACCGCTTCTTTTGGGCGGTGCCCGAGGGATTCGATCTGCGCCCGTTCGAACAGCAGGGATTCCTGCCCGATCGCGCGGGCCTGATCGTCGCCGATCGCTACGACGCCGCGGTGCTGCGCGAAGCGAACACGGTGCCGCTGGCGGCGGCCACGCGCAAGAAATGCACCCTCGCCTTTGCCCGCCGCGCCGCGCGGCGGGTCATCACCATGCTCGATCCGGAAGCCGAACCCGGCTTCTAGGGCGTCAGAGGTCCGGGCCCGCCGTAGTCGTGGTGCGGGCGCCCAGCCGCGGCGCATCGGCCAGCAGCTTCTGGATCGTCGGCGAGCGCCGGTCCGCCTTGGCATAGTCGCGCGCGGAAAGGCCGGCGATATTGTCGGGACGGTCCGGATCCGCGCCAGCCTTCAGCAGCTCGCGCACCATTTCCGCATTGCGCAGCTGCACCGCTCGGATCAGCGGGGTCTCGCCGCTCGAATTGCGGACATTCACATCGCCCTTGTAGGCGATGAGGATCAGCACGCCTTCGACGAAATTGGCATTGACCGCGATCATCATCGGCGTGTTGCCGGCGCGGTCCTGGATATTGGGGTTGGCGCCCTTCTGCAGCAGATAGCGGAGATAGACCGTATCGCCGTTCTTCGCGATGATGTGCAGCGCGGCTTCACCGCTGTCGCGCTCCTTGGTGTTGACGATGCTGCCATTGGTATCGGTGATCAGCTTCATCACCTTGCTGCCGTCGCCTTTCCGCACCGCTTCCAGAAACTGGTAGCTGTCGGAGAAACTCTGCGCGCTGGCGGGTGCAGCGGTGATCAGCAGCGCGGCGGCCGCGGTAGCCGCGGCGAGAGCGGAACGAAGCATCATGGTAAGCACACACCCTTAGAATACGCCGGAAACGGCGCGAAACCTTGCAAGCTGCCCCCTATCAGATCAAGGCTGGCCACGCCATGAATACAGTGCCCCCCCCTGCTCCGCTTCGTCGCCTCCGCCTGATGCTGTGGGGATTGATCGCCCTCATCGTGCTGGTGCTGGCCTCGGCGTTCGGCTGGCAGGCCTTGAACGCTCCGGCGGGACCGGCCGCGAACAGCGGACGCCACAATGCGATCGACATCGCCGGCAGGACGAATATCGGCGCGCCGTTCGCGCTGACCGATCAGGACGGCAAGACCGTAAGGGATACGGATTTCGCCGGAAAATACCGGCTGATCTATTTCGGCTACACCTTTTGTCCCGACATCTGCCCGACCGACGTGCAGAAGATCGGATTGGTGATGCGGACGCTCGACAAGGAAGATCCGCAGCTGGCGGCGAAGGTGCAGCCGATCTTCATCACCATCGATCCCGAGCGCGATACGCCGGCGGTGTTGAAACAGTTCGTCTCGGCCTTTCATCCGCGCCTGATCGGCCTCACCGGCCCGCTCCCGCAGATTTCCGCCGTCGCAAAGGGCTATGCGGCGTTCTTCGCCAAGGTGCCGCCGGCCCAGCCGGGTGGCGCCTATCTGATGAATCACGCCGCGATGGTCTATCTGATGGGCCCCAGGGGTGAACCGCTGGTGATCATGCCGCGCGAAATGACCGAGGCGGAGATGATCGCCGAAATCCGAAAATGGGCGAAATGAGCTCGGGCAAATTCTGGGAAGACACGCCGCTCGACAAGCTCGATCGCGCGCAGTGGGAAGCGCTGTGCGACGGCTGCGGCAAATGCTGCATCCACAAGCTCGAGGATGACGAAACCGGCGAGCTGATGGCGACCAACATCGCTTGCCGGATGCTCGACCGGCGCATGGGCCAGTGCAAGGACTATCGCAACCGCCGCGCCTATGTCCCCGAATGCGTGCGGCTGACCAACAGCAACGTCCATACGATCGAGTGGCTGCCCCGCACCTGCGCCTATCGCCTGCGCGCGGCGGGCGAGCAGCTGCCCGAGTGGCATTATCTGGTGTGCGGCGATCGCGAGGCGGTGCACCGCGCGGGCGAATCGACGCGCGGCTGGACCATCTCCGAAGACGATGCCGGCGATTTCGAGCACCATATCGTGGACCGCGAGCTTTGAGCGTCGATGTCGATGTGGTGCGTAACGCCCGGTCGCGCGGGATGCGGCTGGCGGTCGATCCGCGCAGCGGACGGGTGCGCCTGACCATCCCGCCGCGCGCGTCGCTGCGTACCGCGCTGGCCTGGGCCGAGGAGCAGCGCGGCTGGATCGAGCGGCAACAGGCCAAGCTGCCGCACGGACGGCCGTTCGAGCCCGGCGCGCGGGTGCCGCTGGAGGATGACGAGATCGAGATCGTGTGGCCGACCACGGTGGGCCGGGTTCCACGGCTCGACGGCGACCGGCTGCTCTGCGGCGGGCCACGCGAAGGGCTGGAGAAGCGGATCGAACGCTGGTTCCGCGCCGAGGCGCTGCGCATCCTGAGCGAGGAGACCGCCGAATATGCCGAAAAGGCCGGGGTCCGCGTCACCGGCGTCAGCATCGGCGATCCGCGCGGCCGCTGGGGCAGCTGCGCCGCATCGGGCGAAATCCGTTATAGCTGGCGGTTGATTCTAGCGCCCAGTTTCGTGCGGCGCGCGACGGTGGCGCATGAAGTGGCGCACCGGGTGCACATGAACCACAGCCCCGCGTTCCACCGCGTGGTGCGCGAATTGTTCGATGCGGATCCCGATCCCGCAAGAGCCTGGCTGCGCAGCCACGGCTCGGCGCTGCACTGGATCGGGCGCGCGGCCTAGTTTGCCGGACGCCGCGCCGGATCAGCCAGGCGCTCGCCCCGATCCCGGTCACTCCGATCGTCACGCCCACCGCTATCGGGACGCGGCGACGGCGCGGTCGCGGGCGGACGAGGAATATCGCGCGGCCCCGGGGCGGGCTGCTGCTGTTGCTGCGGCTGTTGCTGCGGCGGATCGTTGCCGGTCACCCGGTCGAGCCACTCCTGATCGAGCTTCTCGTTCTCGCTCGAACCCGGCGCGGGTGCATCGGGCTCGATCGGATTGCCGTCCTCGTCGACGAATACGCTGTTGTCGGGGCCGGAGAAATATTCGGTCTCGTTGTCGCCCTGCCATTCCGGCAGCGTGACCTGCGTATCGAAATTCTCGACCGCCCGGCCGGCGACTGCCTTGCGCATATAGGCCGAGAAGGCGCGCGCCGGGGCGGTGCCGCCCTGCAGGCCGGGAACGGCCTTCGCATCGTCGCGGCCCATCCACACGCCGGTGGTGAGACCCGAGGAGAAGCCGAGGAACCAGCCATCCTTGTTCGACGTCGTCGTGCCGGTCTTGCCCGCAACCGGGCGGCCGATCTGGGCGGCCTTGCCGGTGCCGGTATTCACCGCAGTCTGCAGCAGATCGATCATCTGCGCCGCGACATGCTCGCCCACCAGCACGCGGCTGGTATCGACTTCGTGCTGATAGATCACCGCGCCGTTCGCGGTGACGCGGGTGATGCCATAGGGCGTCACCGCCACGCCGCGCTGGCTGACCGAGGCAAAGGCGCGGGTCATGTCGATCAGGCGGACGTTGGACGTGCCCAGCACCATCGCCGGCTGGGTGTTGATCTGAGTCGTGATGCCGAAACGGCGCGCCATGTCGGCGACGGTACCGAACCCGACTTCCTGTCCCAGCTTCGCCGCGACGGTGTTGATCGAATAGGCGAAGGCCGCGCGCAGCGTCATTTCGCCGCTGTTGCGCCCGCTATTGTTGCGCGGGGTCCAGCCGCGGATCGTAACCGGCTCGTCGATCACCAGATCGTCGGGGCGGTGCCCGGCTTCGAGGGCTGCGAGATAGACGAACAGCTTGAACGCCGAACCGGGCTGACGCTCGGCCTTGGTCGCGCGATTGTAGATCGACGCGACATAATCCTTGCCGCCGACCATCGCCCGCACCGCGCCGTCGCGGTCGAGGCTCACCAGCGCGCCTTGCGCCGAACCCGGCGTATTGGCGCGGATCGCATCGTCGGCGGCGCGCTGCATCCCCAGGTCGAGCGTGGTCCACACTTCCAGCGGTGCTTCGGTCTCGTCGATCAGCACTTCGAGCTGGGGCAGTGCCCAGTCGGTGAAATAGCGGATACTGTTCTGCTTGGGCTCGGGCGCCAGCTTGACCATCTTCGGATCGGCCCCGGCAGCCTGCGCTGCCGTGATCTTGCCGGTTTCCTCCATCACCCGCAGCACCACGGCGGCGCGATCGATCGCGGCCTGCGCGTCGGCGGTGGGCGAATAATGCGACGGCGCCTTGACCAGGCCGGCGATGATCGCGGCTTCGGAGAGGGTCAGCTTGGTTGCGGGATGGCCGAAGAAGCGGCGCGATGCGGCATCGATGCCATAGGCGCCGCCGCCGAAATAGACCTTGTTCAGGTACAGCTCGAGGATCTGCTCCTTCGAGAATTTCTGCTCCATCGCCAGCGCGAGCACGGCTTCGCGCATTTTCCGGCCGAAATCATATTTGTTCGACAGGAAGATGGTGCGTGCGACCTGCTGGGTGATGGTCGATGCGCCTTGCAGGCGCCGGTCGCTGCCGCTGTTGGCGATGCCGAGGCGAACCGCGCGGAGCATGCCGCGCGGATCGATGCCCCAGTGCGATTCGAACCGGCGATCCTCGACGGCGATGATCGCATCCTTCATCACCTGCGGAATCTGCTCGTACGAGACCCATTCGCCATAGCTTGGCCCGAGCGAGACCAGCACCGTGCCGTCGGCGGCATGGACGCGGATCATCTGGCCGTTGGGCGAGCGCTGGAGTTCGCCGAAGCTGGGCAGCGACCCCTTGGTCGAAAAGACCGCGATCAGCAGCGCGATGAAGGCCAGCAGGCCCAGCGCGCCCGCGCCGCCCGCGGTCCACAGGCCGTAGCGTTTCCACTCGGCCTTGGTGGGCCAGCGTTTCGGAAGATAGCTTTTGATGGTCGCCATGGGTGGGTGTGGATTACGCCCTGATCCTTCGGCTCACAAGCAATTCGAGAGCCTTGCGCCCGTTCCTGCTACCGCTTCAGCCGTTAGCGCCGCGTGAACGGAAGTCCAGGCTGACCGAATTGATGCAGTAGCGCAGGCCGGTCGGCGGAGGGCCGTCAGGGAACACGTGACCCAGATGTCCATCGCAACGGGCGCAGCGCACCTCGACGCGGCGCATGCCGTGGCTCACATCGTGATGCTCGCTGACATGATCGGCCGCAACCGGCTGGGTGAAGCTGGGCCAGCCCGATCCCGAATCATATTTGTCGATCGAATCGAACAATTCGAGCTGACATCCCGAGCAGCGATAGACGCCATCGGCCTTGTTGTTGTCGTAACGCCCCGAAAACGGTGCCTCGGTACCGGCTTCGCGCAACACGTGGAACTGGTCCGCGGTGAGCTTCTTGCGCCACTCGGATTCGGGGAGATTGATATGGTCCATGACGGGGATGTGTGATGCGGCGGCCGTGCCGTCAATGATCCAGGTGAGTCCTATTCCTTCCAGGCCCACCACATCTGGGCGGGGGGAACATTCCACCATTCGATCGCGGCGTCGATCTTGGGAATATGCGGTTCGAAGAAGTTCCGGACCTTGGGATTGAACTGATAGACGAGGAACGCGCCACCAGGACGGAGCGCCTTGGCCGTTTCGCGCGCGATCGAATCGCCCACGCCCGGCGGCAGGGTCGAGAAGGGCAGACCCGACAGGACGTAATCGGCGTGATCGAAGCCGCGTTCCTTGAGGATTTCCATCACATCCTCGGCCGATCCCTGCACCAGCACGAATCGCGAATCATGGATCATCTGACGCAGATGCTGGACGAAATCGGGGTTCGGATCGATCGCGATATAGGTCGCGTCGGGCTTCAGCCGGTCGAGCACCGCCTGGCAGAAGGTGCCGACGCCGGGACCATATTCGACGAACACGTTGGTGTTCGCCCAGTCCACCGGCGCAAGCATCCGCCGGATCGTCCGTCCCGAGGACGGCACGATCGAGGCGACCATTGCCGGGTGCTTGATGAAGTTCCGCAGGAACAGCCCGCGTGAGGAGGGGCTGGCGGCGGAGGCGCGGCGCTTGGAGCGGCCGATCGAACGGGTCGACGAATTCATGACGGTTCCATTGCAGGATGTTGCGGCGCACGTCGAGAGGTAACGGGTAAATGCGCGCCCGGTTGCGCCGGGCTGCAAAGCGATTAACCGGGATTCGTACCAAGGTCGGAGGTCGCATGGAACTGCGCAAGGGTCAGATTGCGGTCATCTTCGTCTCGCAGCGCACCGGGGCGGATCCCGAAGGCTATGCCGACGCCGCCGAAGCGATGGCAACGCTCGCCGCGGCCCAGCCGGGCTATTGCGGGGTGGACAGTGTGCGGGATGGCGACGGCCTGGGCATCACCGTGAGCTATTGGGCCGATCACGAAAGCGCGGTTGCGTGGCGCAACGATGCCGAACATGCGCAGATTCGCGATCGCGGGCGCGGAATCTGGTACGCAAGCTATGATCTCTTCGTGACCGAAGTGGTCCGGGGTTACGACTGGCGGCGGCCATGAAGCCGGTCCGCACCGATCTGACCTTCGCGCTGCTGTTCATGGTGATGCTGGCCATCGCGATGGGGAACACTGCGTTGCAGACGGTGCTGCCCGCGCTCGGCCGGCGGCTCGGCGCGCCGGATACGGTGGTGGCCGGGGTCTTTTCGGTATCGGCGCTGCTGTGGGTGGTCGCTGCGCCCTATTGGGCCAACCGGTCGGACCGGCAGGGGCGGCGCGCGATGGTGCTGCTCGGCATCGGCGGTTTCACCATCTCGCTGTTTCTGTGCGGCATGTTCCTCTTTGCGGGAATCAATGGCTGGCTGGCGCCGTTCGCGACCTTTGCCGGGTTCATCTGCGCGCGCGCGATCTATGGCATCTTCGGTTCGGCCGCACCGCCGGCGGTGCAGGCGCTGGTCGCCGGACGCACCACGCGCGACGAACGGACCAAGGCGCTGACCCTGCTCGCTTCGGCCTTCGGCCTCGGCACGATCCTGGGTCCCGCGATCGCGCCCTATCTGGTGCTGGGCCATTTCTGGAGCGGCGGGCCGGAGATCGGGCTGGCAGGCCCGGCCTTCGTGTTCAGCGCGTTCGGGCTGGCGATCTGGATCTCGGTCAGTCGCTATCTGCCCCGGATCGAAGCCCCGGCGCATGGCGCGGCGACGGCCTATCCCTCGATCGGCGGGCAGAGTTCGGGCGCCAGCGTCACCGCCGCGACCGCCGAGCGCAGCGAGATCATCGGCTTTTTCGATTCCCGGGTGCGGACCTGGATCATCATCGGGCTGGTGATGGGCCATGCCCAGGCGATGACCGGGCAGGCGATCGGATTCCTCGTGATCGATCGCCTCGCGGTCGATCCGGTTTCAGCGCTCGAGCCGACCGGGCTGGTGCTGATGATGGGCGCGGGCTCGGCGCTGCTCGCGCAATGGGGCCTGATTCCGCTGCTCGACCTGAAGCCGCGCGCGCTCGCGCTCTGGGGCCTTGGCATCGCGGCGCTGGGGTGCATCGCGACCGGCACCGCGACCTCGCTCTACGGGATCGCGCTCGGCTATGCGCTGGCGTCGCTCGGCTTCGGCTTTGCGCGGCCGGGCTTCACCGCCGGCTCGTCGCTGGCGGTGGGGCCTGAGGCGCAGGGCTCGATCGCAGGCAAGGTCACTTCGGTGAACGGGGCCGCCTTCGTGCTCGGCCCCTCGCTCGGGGTCGGGCTGTACGAATTGTGGCGGCCCCTGCCCTATCTCACCGCCGCGTTGGTGATGGCGGCGCTGGTGGCGTACGCCTTCTTCAATCTCCGCTCTTCGGACCCCGGCCGTGGAGCATCCCCGGCGCAATGAAGCCGATCGGCTCGAGCGAGACCGCATTCGCCTTCATCTTGTCCGAGATCGAGGCATATTCGGCTTCCATCTCGGGCGTCACCGTGGCGCGGGAATCCCGCAGCGCCGCTTCGAAATGCTTCATCGACACCGCCTTGTTGTCGATCGACTCGCGCAATGCCGCCATGCCCGCGCGGCGGACCACATCGCCCAGATCGGCGCCGGTATAACGCTCGGTCTGCGCCGCGATCTCGCCAAGATCGACATCGGTCGCCAGCGGCATCTTCGCGGTCTGGATCGCGAGGATGCGCCGACGGCCTTCCTGATCGGGCACGCCGACGTAGATCCACTCGTCGAACCGGCCGGGGCGCAGCAGCGCCGGGTCGATCAGGTTCGGCCGGTTGGTCGCGCCGATCACGACGACCGACTGAAGCTCTTCCAGCCCGTCCATTTCCGCCAGGATGGTGTTGACCACCCGTTCGGTCGCCTGCGGCTCGCCAAGGCCGCCGCCACGCGCCGGCACCAGCGAATCGAGTTCGTCGATGAAGATCACGCAGGGCGCGACCTGACGCGCGCGGGCGAACAACTTGGCGATCTGCTGCTCGCTCTCGCCATACCATTTGGACAGCAGGTCGCTCGATTTGGTGGCGATGAAGTTCGCCTGCGCTTCCCGCGCAACCGCCTTGGCCAGCAGCGTCTTGCCGGTGCCCGGCGGACCATAGAGCAGGAAGCCCTTGGCCGGACGGATGCCGAAGCGCCGGAAGGCATCCGGGTCCTTCATCGGCAGCTCGACGCTTTCCTTCAGCCGCATCTGCGCGTCGTCCAGACCGCCGACATCGTCCCAGCGGACCGTGGGCGCCTGCACCATCACTTCGCGCATGGCCGAAGGCTGGACGCGCTTCATCGCATCGAGAAAATCGTCGCGCGTGACCGACAGCGTGTCGAGCACCTCGGGCGGAATCGTCCCTTCGGAAAGGTTGAGCTTCGGCATGATCCGGCGCACGGCCTCGATCGCCGCTTCGCGCGTCAGCGCGGCCAGGTCGGCGCCGACAAACCCGTAGGTCGTGCCCGCCAGCTCGCCCAGATCGACGTCTTCGCTCAGCGGCATCCCGCGCGTGTGGATTCCCAGAATCTCGCGGCGGCCGCGATCGTCGGGCACGCCGACCACGATCTCGCGGTCGAACCGGCCCGGACGCCGCAGCGCTTCGTCGATCGCCTCGGGTCGATTGGTCGCGGCGATGACGACGACATTGGCGCGGGCTTCCAGCCCGTCCATCAGCGTCAGCAGCTGCGCGACCAGCCGCTTCTCCGCTTCGCCCGAAACCTGACCGCGCTTGGGCGCGATCGAATCGATCTCGTCGATGAACACGATCGACGGGGCATCCTTGTTGGCGGCCTCGAACACCTCGCGCAGGCGCTTTTCCGATTCGCCATAGGCCGAACCCATGATCTCCGGCCCGTTGATCAGGTGGAAATTGGCGTCCGATTCGTTGGCGACCGCGCGGGCGAGGCGCGTCTTGCCGGTGCCGGGCGGGCCATGCAGCAGTACGCCCTTGGGCGGATCGACGCCCAGGCGCTGGAACAGTTCGGGATAGCGCAGCGGCAGCTCGACCATCTCGCGCAGCTGGTCGATCGTCGGGCCCATGCCGCCGATATCGTCATAGGTCACGTCCGCGCGGCGATGCGCCTGGGCTTCCTCGAACTCGGGACGCAGCTCGACTTCGGTATTCTCGTCGATATGGACGATGCCCTTGGGGCTGGCTGAAATCACAGTGAGACGGATTTCCTGCAGCGCATAGGCCGGGGCGCGCAGATATTGCGCCACGTTGGGCGGCATGTCGGCGACGCGCTGCTGACCCGCGGTCGCCAGCGTATCGCCCTGTGCGAGCGGGCGGCCGAAAAAGGTGCGCTTGAGGGCGTTGCCCGAGCCCTGAAGGCGCAGATTGGCCTGGGCCGGGGCAAAGACCACGCGAGTCGCGGGCTTGGATTCGGCGCGGCGAATCTCGACGAAATCGCCCGATCCCACTCCGGCATTCGCGCGCTGGAGACCGTCGATACGCAGGAGTTCGAGGCCCTCGTCCTCGGGATAAGGCAGCACGGCCCGCGCCGGCGTGTTCCGCTTGCCCACGATCTCGATGACATCGCCTTCGGCAAGGCCCAGTGCGGCCATCATTGCGCGCGGCAGATGGGCGAGGCCCCGGCCGCTATCCTCGGGCCGCGAATTGGCCACCTGCAGCTTGCGGACATTCTTTTCTTCGTCGGCCATTCACTCGCTCTCCGTTGCAGGCGAAGCGTGCAAGATAGGAAACGGTTCCGGAATGACGAGGGGGTTTTGGGGGAAGCGGGATGCGACGTGGCAAAGCCACGTCGTCGGTCAACGCTTTTCGCGCTGTCGGCCGTGCGCGGCTTGAGGCTCGAAATAGCTTCGCTATTTGCTCGCCCGCCGCGCAAAAAAAATGGCCGCCCCGAGGGGCGGCCTTTGGAAAGTTTTAGGAGAGGATGCCTGAAAGGCCTGCTCTATGTGCAGTGCAGCGGATTATTGTGCAAGTGCGAAAAGAATCCATTGCGGTTGCACGGCTTGCAATCGTCTTTAGGAGAGGCGATACACACTCACCGGCCTGATTCACTGCTGAAGTTGGAAAAATCGCTCGCGATTATCTCTGACGCAGCGCACAAACGAGAGAGCGATGCGTAGGCTTCCTCCCTTAACCGCCATCGAGGCGTTCGTGCAGGTTGCGCGCCTGGGCTCGATCAAGGCCGCCGCCGAAGAACTCGCGCTCTCGTCGCCGGCGCTCAGCCGTCGGGTGCAATCGCTCGAGCGCTTTATCGGCAAGCCCCTGTTCGAGCGGCGCCATCAGGCGCTGCGGCTCAACGACGATGGCGAGCGCCTGCTGAGCCTGATCGCGCCCGCGCTCGATGCAATGACCGATGCGGTCGAAACCATGACCAGCGGTTCGGAACTGCTGCGCCTGCGCCTCGGCATCCTGCCGCTTTTCGCGACGCAGCGGCTGATGCGCCACCTCCCCGATCTCAAACGCCGCCATCCCGAACTGCATCTCGACGTCGATACCGGCGGGCATGGCGTGGCGCGGCTCGGCGATGGGCTCGACGCGGCGATCGTGCTCGCGCGCGACATCGATCCCAGCCTCTATGCCAAACGGCTCGACCGCAACCGGGTGCACGTGATCGGCGCGCGGTCGATGGTCGAGGGACCAAATCCGGTCACCCGGCCCGAACAGCTCGCCGGCCTTACCGCCCTGGTCCATCGGGACATGGCGGATACCTTCACGCAATGGCGCGCGGCGGCGGGGCTGCCCGATCTCGAGCCCGCCGCGGTCGATCATTTCGATTCGGGCACGCTCATGCTCGAAGCCGCGGCGCAGGGCCTCGGCGTCGCGTTCATGCTCGAATCGCATTTCGAGGAAGCGCGCGACGAGCGGCTGGTCCAGCTGTTCGATCTCACGGTCGAGAGCAATTACAGCTACTGGTTCGTCTGCCGTCCGCGCGCGCTGACGCAGCGGCCGGTGCGGATTTTCCACGACTGGCTGATCGGGGCGCTGGGCGCGCTGGAATAGGGCATAAAAAAGCCCCCTCCCCATCGGGGAGAGGGTTGGGAGAGAGGCAGTTCACGGATTGCGCCGCGCTTTCTCCTCTCCCGACCTCACTTCGTTCGGTCACCCTCTCCCCGATGGGGAGAGGGAAATCTTACTCGGCGCGCGCCTTCAGGATCTTGCCCGGCTCGCGCGGTGGCTCGCCCTTGGGCAGCTTGTCGACATTCTCCATGCCCGCAGTCACTTCGCCCCACACCGTGTACTGGCGGTCGAGGAAGGTCGCATCGTCGAGGCAGATGAAGAACTGCGAGTTGGCGCTGTTCGGATCGTTGGTGCGGGCCATCGAGCAGACGCCGCGGACGTGCGGTTCGCTGCTGAATTCCTGTGCCAGATTGGGCTCCTTCGAACCGCTCATGCCGGTGCCGGTCGGATCGCCGCCCTGTGCCATGAAACCGTTGATCACGCGGTGGAACACCACGCCGTCATAGAAACCCGAATTGGCGAGCGTCGCGATGCGCTCGACATGCTTGGGGGCCAGATCGGGGCGCAGCTTGATCGTCACTTCGCCGGTATCGAGGGTGAAGTGGAGGGTGTTGAACTCGGACATGGGATACTCCTGGAATTTGCCGACGCAGGTAGGCGTGATGTCCCCGACTTGCAAATCCTCCTCCCAACGGTAAGGGCCGGACCAGCAGGCCGGACACGGGAGGTCGGACGATGAGCGAGACCGAACTGGAACCGCAGGGCGCGCCCGCCGAAAGCGAGCTCGACGAGGACGACCGGCTGAAGCCCGAATATGTCCGCGCGGTGCTCGATGCCGTCGAATCCGGCGACGACGAAGCGGCGCATGCGCTGGTCGATCCGCTCCACCCCGCCGACATCGCCGATCTGTTCGAGCTGACTCCGCACGAGGACCGCCGTGCGCTGGCCCGCGCGGTCGCCGACCTGCTCGACGGCGACGTGTTCGCCGAGATGAACGATTATGTCCGCGAGGACCTGATCGACGCGCTCGAGCCGCATGAAGTCGCCGGCATCGCCGCCGAACTCGATACCGACGATGCCGTCGCGATCATCGAGGATATGGAGCCGGCCGACCAGCGCGAGGTGCTCCGCGCGATGGAGCCCGACGATCGCGCCGCGATCGAGGAAGCGCTTTCCTATCCCGAGGAATCCGCCGGCCGCCTGATGCAGCGCGAGCTGATCGCGGTGCCCGAGCATTGGACCGTCGGCGATGTGCTCGATTACATGCGCAAGAACGACGATCTGACCACGGATTTCTGGGAAATCTTCGTGGTCGATCCCGCGCACAAGCCGATCGGCACCTGTGCGCTGTCATGGATCCTGCGCACCCCGCGCGCGGTTTCGATTTCTGACGTCATGAAGCGCGAACAGACGCTGATCCCGGTCGAGATGGATCAGGAAGAAGTCGCGCTGCGCTTCCAGAAATACGCGCTGATCTCGGCTGCGGTGGTCGATGCCAGCGGCCGGCTGGTCGGCGTGATCACCGTCGACGACGTGGTCCACATCATCTCCGAGGAAGCCGGCGAAGACGCGCTGCTGCTGTCGGGCGCCGGCGATGGCGACATCAACGAGCCGGTCTATGAATCGTACAAGGCGCGCGTCCGCTGGCTGATCGCCAATCTGGGTACGGCTTTGGTCGCCGCGACGATCATCGGCTTCTTCGAAGGCACGATCCAGCACATGGTGATCCTCGCCGCGCTGATGCCGATCGTCGCGGGCGTCGGCGGCAATGCCGGGACCCAGACGATGGCGGTGACGGTGCGCGCGCTGGCGACCAATCAGCTGACCGATTCGAACAGCATGCGCACGATCCGGCGCGAACTGATGGTTGCGCTGATGAATGGCGGCACGATCGCGGTGGTGTTGGGCAGCGCGGTGGCGCTCGTCTTCCAGAACCCCCAGCTCGGCGGGGTGATTGCCGCGGCGATGCTGGTGAACATCGTGATTGCGGGGCTGGCCGGGGTGATCGTCCCGCTGACGCTCGACCGGTTCAAGGCCGATCCGGCGGTCGCTTCGTCGATCTTCGTGACGATGACCACCGACTCGATGGGCTTCCTCGTGTTCCTCGGCCTTGCCACTGCGGCAGGTCTCGCGGGTTGATCGCGACCCCCTTCGCACCCAAATCAGTCGCGTGCCGCTTCATCTCACCAAGGTCGCCTTTGGCTGCGACAGTATCGATACGCTGATCCAGCGCCTCGCCGGCCGCGCCGCCGTGTCGGACCGGTTCGAGATGACGACGCGCTATCTGCCCAAGCGCCACGCCGAGATCCTCGGCGAAGAGGGCGGATCGCTGTTCTGGATCGTCAAGCACAAGCTCGTCGGCCGCTCGCCGATCCTCGGCTTCGGCGAGGCAGAGGGAAATCGCACCGCGATCATCCTCGAATCCCGCCTGATTCTCGTCCAGGCCCGGCCCAAGCGCGCGCATCAGGGCTGGCGCTATCTCGAAGGCGCCGATGCCCCGGTCGATCTGGGCGACGCCGCCGGCGGTGTGGACGAGATGCCGCCGCATCTGGTCGGTGAGCTCGCCTCGATGGGGCTTATCTGAGAGTCCCTGTGCTCCGGCGAAGGCCGGAGCACAGCCGCCTATTTGGCCAGCGACGGGAATGCCGCCCGGAATGCTGCCACCTTGGGCTTGTCCCAGCGCACGATGTACGGATGGCTCGGATTCCGCCGCGCGAAATCCTGATGATAGGCCTCGGCGGGGTAGAACTGGCCCGTCTCGACCCGCGTGGCGATCGGCCTGGGATAGACCTTCGCGGCATTGAGCTGGCCGATATAGGCGCCCGCAACCTGCCGCTGCGCCGGGCTTTGCGGGAAGATCGCCGAGCGATAGCTCGGCCCTTCGTCGGGCGTCTGACGGTTCAACTGGGTCGGATCGTGCGCGACCGAGAAATAGATTTGCAGCAGCGTGCCATAGCTGACCTTCGACGGATCATAGACGATGCGGATCGCCTCGGCATGGCCGGTCCGCTCGCTCGAGACCTGATCATAGGTCGCGGTCGCCTTGGTGCCGCCGGCATAGCCCGTCGTGACCGACTGGACGCCCTTCACGCCTTCGAACACGGCTTCCATGCCCCAGAAACAGCCGCCGGCGAACACCGCCGCCTGAAGGCCGCTGGCGGTCACGTCGACGCGCGGCGGGGGAATCGAGACGGCGCGCTCGGCAGAGACGGCGGGCGCGCCGCTCGCTGCGAGAGCGGCAAGACCCGCCGCGGCGGCAAGGGTGAGAGCGAATTTCCTCATCGACACATCCCCGAAAGCTTCACGACTCCATAGATCGTGACGCTTCCGGCGGATGCAAGGAGTCTTGTCGAGGCTGGCACCGCAGCCGGTTCAGCGAGGCCGAACCGGCAAAACCACTCAGCGCAGCGCGGCGCAGGCGGTCTGGATGCGGGTGCAGGCTTCGGTCAGGATCGCTTCCGACGTTGCGTAGCTGATCCGCATCGCCGGCGAGAGGCCGAACGCCGCGCCGTGGACGGCCGCGACGCGCGCTTCATCGAGGAAATAGCCGATCATGTCCTCGTCGGTCGCGATCACCTGCCCCTTGGGCGTGGTCTTGCCGATCAGTCCCGAGAATTCGGGATAGACGTAGAAGGCGCCTTCGGGGAGCGGGCAGGTCATGCCGTCGATCGCGTTGAGCATCGACACGACCAGATCGCGGCGGCCACGGAACGCTTCGTTGCGGCCCGCGAGGAAGCTCTGGTCGCCGTTCAGCGCCGCGGTCGCCGCTGCCTGCGCGATCGAGCAGGGGTTGCTGGTCGACTGCGACTGGAGCTTCGACATCGCCTTGATCAGCCAGGGTGCGCCACCGGCGAAGCCGATGCGCCAGCCGGTCATCGAATAGGCCTTGGAACAGCCGTTGACGGTCAGCGTACGCTCGTAGAGCGACGGGCAGACCTGCGCGATGGTCGCGAATTCGAAGCCGTCATAGATGATATGCTCGTACATATCGTCGGCCATGATCCACACATGCGGATGCCGTTCCAGCACTTCGCCCAGCGCCTTGAGCTCGGCCGCCGAATAGGCGGCTCCGGTGGGGTTCGACGGCGAGTTGAGGATCAGCCACTTGGTGCGCGGGGTGATCGCGGCGTCGAGCTGGGCGGGGGTGATCTTGTAGTTCTGGTCCGCGCCCGCGGCGATGAACACCGGGGTGCCGCCTGCGAACTGGACGATGTCGGGATAGCTGACCCAATAGGGGGCCGGGACGATCACTTCGTCGCCCTGCTGCACTGTGGCGACCAGTGCGTTGAACAAAGTGTGCTTGCCGCCCACGTTCACGCTGATCTGGTTCGCGGCATAGGTCAGGCCGTTGTCGCGCTGGAACTTGGCGGCGATCGCCGCCTTCAGCTCGGGCGTGCCGTCGACATTGGTGTAGCGCGTCTTGCCACCGCGGATCGCGGCGATCGCGGCTTCCTGGACATATTCGGGCGTATCGAAATCGGGCTCGCCCGCGCCGAGGCCAATCACATCGATGCCCTGCGCTTTCAGCTCATTGACGCGAGTGGTCATGGCGAGCGTGGCGGAAGGCTGGATGCGGTCGAGCGCGGCGGAAGTCTTCATGAGGATGAGCGCCTTTCTGGAGTGGGCGCCGCGCCTTTACGTCGCGATGTTGCGATGCGCAAATGTAACGGCGGATACGAGTCCGCGCAGGGCATTGCCGATAAAGAAGCCCGATTCGAGATCGGCGGGCCTCAGGTCGCCTTCGACTGCCCTGCCCGTCTCGATCAGTTCGGCGCGCAAGACGCCGGGCAGCAGCCCGCGCGACAGCGGCGGCGTCACCAGCACGCCGTTTCGCTCAACGAAGATCGAGGTGAAGCTGCCTTCGGTCAGGTAGCCGTCCGCGTCGGTGTAGATCGTCTCGAACGCGCCGGGCACGCGCGTGTAAAGGCTGCGGCGGCTGGTCTTGTGCGCCAGGCGGAAGTCGTCCGGCGCAACTTCTATTCGGGTGATCGCGACCTGTACCGGCCCCTCGGGCACTGCCGGCATCGGCGCGATTCCGATCGCGATCGCCCCCGAACGCGCCAGAAGCAGCCTTACCCGCGACGCTTCGCGCAACCGGAAGGTCGCCGCCTGCAGTTCGTTGCGCACGCCATGCCGGTCGAACTCGAACCCGAACAGTTGCGCGCTGGCCTTCATCCGGGCGAGGTGGCGCTCGAGCAGCGCGATGCCCGACTCGGGATCGAACGCCATCGTCTCGATCAGGTCGAACGGACTCTCGTCCTTGGTCACGAACGCGCCCTTGGCGAGGCACTCGTCCCATTCCTCCTGCACCCGCGAATCCGCGACGACGCCCGATCCGAGGCCCAGCATCGCGGTGTCGCTGGTGGCGTCCACGGTCAGCGTCCGGATCGCGACGTTGAACATCGCGTCGCCGCACTTGCCATCCTGGGCGGCGTCGATCCGCCCGATCGAGCCGGTATAGACGTTGCGCGCCGCACCCTCGACTTCGCCGATGATCTGCATCGCCCGCACCTTGGGTGCGCCGGTGATCGATCCGCATGGAAAGATGGCCTGCAGGGCATCGATCGCGTCCAGTCCCTCATCCAGTTCGGCCGTGATGGTCGAAACCATCTGATGCACGGTCGGATATTGCTCAACGCTGAAGAGCTTGGGTACCTGTACGCTGCCTGCGCGCGCGACGCGACTCAGATCGTTGCGCATCAGGTCGACGATCATCAGGTTCTCGGCGCGCTGCTTGGGATCGTCGCGCAGTTCGTCGGCCAGCCGCTGGTCCTCGGCTTCGGTCTCGCCGCGCAGGGCAGTGCCCTTCATCGGCTTCGCGGTCAGGACACCGCCTTCGACCGCGAAGAACAGCTCGGGCGAGAAGGACAGCAGCCATTGGTCGCCCGTCGCCACCAGCGCGCCATAGCCTGCCGCCGCGCGGCTGCGAATAAGCGCATAGAGCGACGCCGGCGATCCCGCCCAGCGGACTCCGGCGCGGAAGGTCAGGTTCGCCTGATAGATGTCGCCGGCTTCGATCAGCTCGATGACGCGCGCGAACTGCTCGCCATATCGGGCGCGTGAAATCCGCGGCTCGGGTGTCCCCGCCCAGGCGCCGGCGGGGTCGGGCAGCAGCGCCGCCGCGTCGACCGTCCGATAGCCTTCGAACAGGCCGAACCACAGGCGCGGCGTCGCGCCGCCCGGAGGTTGCGGCCATGCGCGGGGTTCGAACGCCGCGCTGGCCTCGTAGGTCAGGAACCCCGCTGCATCGAGCCCGCTGGCGCGGATCCGCTCCAGCGCGGCGCGAACCTCATCCTCGCCCTGCGCGGTGACGATCTCGACCGGGTCGGCATAGAGCCGCGCGCCCGCGCCGTCCGGCCGTGCATCGTCGAGCAGTACGAAAGGAGGGGCAGGCAACATGCCCAGCCCGAATGCAGCGCGCGGGCGGTTGCCGCAACCCCATGTTGCTGCCTATCTGCCGGGCATGTCGAGTTCGCCGCAAAACCCGCCCGCCAATCCGCCCATGCGCGCTGCTGTCGTGCCGGTCACGCCGCTCCAGCAGAATTGCACCCTGTTGTGGTGCACCGAAACGAAGAAGGGCGCGTTCGTCGATCCCGGCGGCGATCTGGAAAAGCTGCGCGCCGCCGCGAAGCACCATGACGTCACCATCGAAAAAATCCTCGTGACTCATGGACATATCGACCATTGCGGCGCGGCGGGCGAGTTTGCGAAGGAGCTTGGCGTGCCGATCGAGGGGCCGCACGAGGGCGATCGCTTCTGGATCGCGCGGCTCGAGGATGACGGCCGCAAATATGGCGTGCGCGGTACCCCGTTCGAGCCCGATCGCTGGCTGGTCAACGGCGATCGGGTGACCGTCGGCAATCTCGTGCTCGACGTCTATCATTGCCCCGGCCACACGCCCGGTCATGTCGTGTTCCACCACGCCCCGTCGAAATTCGCGACGGTGGGCGACGTGCTGTTCCAGGGATCGATCGGCCGCACCGATTTCCCGATGGGCAATCATCAGGACCTGCTCGACGCCATCGTCACGCGGCTATGGCCGCTGGGCGGCGAGACCGTGTTCGTTCCCGGACACGGTCCCCTGAGCAATTTCGCCCATGAACGGCGGACGAATCCCTATGTCGCCGATTCGGTGCTCGCCCAAGCCTAGTTCAGCGAGAGCCAGATCCACGGCGCGCTGATCGCCAGCACGCCCAGGCCGATCATGGTCAGCATCGTCGTCGCGATTCCGATCATGCGGCCGGGCATCCAGCCGTCCATCCCGAACGCGTGGCAGATTCGCCCGGCGATAAAGGCGATGGCGATCACCCACAACCATCCGCGCGTGCCCGCCGCCAGCTCGATCAGGCCGATCAGGATCAGCACGATCGGCACATATTCGGCGAAATTCAGCTGCGCGCGCATCCGCGCCATCAGCTTTTCGTTGCCGCCGTCGCCGATCGAGATCTTCTCGGTGGTGCGGACCCGGCCGATACGGATGCCGAGCCAGGTGTTGATGAGCGCGGCGGCTCCCGCGGCGCTGAGCGTGACAGGCAACAAGATCATTATAAACTCCCCCTCTCCCGAGGGTTCCGGCTTGCCACGGGCTTCTCAGCCTTGCAACGCGGCGAAGAATCGGTATAGGCGCTCGCTCGCTTCGTGACCTGTCCACTGGTCCGGCGAGCGATCGGCTTTGCCGTCGCTTGTCCGAAGAACCCCGTGGGCGTATCGCGACCTGAGTTTTGCTGTAGTTTTCGAAGAAGGTTGCCGAAATGGCCGTTCCCAAGAGAAAAACCTCGCCGTCGCGGCGTGGCATGCGCCGGGCGCACGATGCGCTGTCGGTCGAGGCGTTCCAGGAGTGCCCGAATTGCGGCGAACTCAAGCGTCCGCACGTGCTGTGCGGCGCCTGCGGCCATTATAACGGCCGCGAGATCCTCTCCGTCGAGGCTTGAGCCGAAAACGGGGGGCTGACAGCATGACAAAACCCTCGCGAATCGCCGTCGATGCGATGGGCGGCGATGAGGGGATAGCCGTGATGCTGGCCGGCGTGGCGGCTGCGCGCCGTCGCTACGAGGGGATGCAATTCTACCTCGTCGGCGACGAAGCGCAGATCCGCGAAGGTCTGAAGACTCATCCCAACCTGACGGCCGCGTCGGAGATCGTCCACGCGCCCGAAGTCGTGTCCTCGGAAGACAAGCCGAGCGCGGCGATTCGGCGCGCCAAGACCACGTCGATGGGAATCGCCATCGATCTGGTGAAGCAGGGCAAGGCCGGCGCCGCCGTCTCCTCGGGCAATACCGGCGCGCTGATGGCGATGGCCAAGCTGTCGCTGCGCACGATGAAGGGTATCGATCGCCCCGCGCTTGCCGCGCTGATGCCCAGCTTGGGCGAAAACGATACGGTCATGCTCGATCTCGGCGCGAATACCGAAGTCGATGCGCGCAATCTCGTCCAGTTCGCGGTGATGGGCGCCGCCTATGCGCGCACCGCGCTCGATCTGGAGCGTCCCCGCGTCTCGCTGCTCAACATCGGCACCGAAGAGATGAAGGGCACCGAGAATATCCGCGAAGCCGCCGCCGCGCTGCGGGGGGCTGGCCATCTGCGACTCGATTTCCGGGGCTTCATCGAAGGCAACAAGCTGTCGCGCGGCGAAACCGACGTGATCGTGTGCGACGGATTCTCCGGCAATATCGCGCTCAAGACGGTCGAGGGCACCGCGCGCTTCGTGGCGGACCTGCTCAAGCGCGCCTTCACCAGCTCGACTCGCTCGAAGATCGGCTTCCTGATCTCGCGGCCCGCCACCGAATTGCTCCGTCACCATCTCGATCCGAACAATCACAATGGCGCGGTCTTTCTCGGCCTGAACGGCATTGTCGTGAAGAGCCACGGCAGCGCCAACGAGACCGGCGTCGCCACGGCGATTGGATTTGCGGCCAAGATGCTTCAGGACGATCTGATACGGCGGATTGCCGAGGATCTCGGCAAGTTCGAAGCCAAAGCGGCATAAGGCAAAGCAATGACGTTGCGTTCGGTCATCATCGGTACGGGCACTGAGCTTCCGGCCCGCCGCGTCTCCAATGCGGAGCTCGCGCAGACCGTCGACACCACCGACGAGTGGATCGTCGAGCGCACCGGCATCAAGTTCCGCCACATCGCGTCGCCCGATGAAACCACCGGTACGCTGGCGACCGGTGCGGCAAAGGCGGCGCTGGCCGCTGCGGGGCTCGCGGCGCAGGAAATCGATCTGATCGTGCTGGCCACCGCCACGCCGGACCAGACCTTCCCCGCCACCGCGACCAAGGTGCAGGCCGCGCTCGGCATCGACGATTGCGTCGCGTTCGACGTGGCGGCGGTGTGCTCGGGCTTCCTCTACGCGCTGCAGGTTGCCGATTCGATGATTCGCGCCGGCGCGGCGCGTCACGCGCTGGTGATCGGCGCCGAGACGTTCAGCCGCATCCTCGACTGGGAGGATCGCGGCACCTGCGTCCTGTTCGGCGATGGCGCGGGCGCAATCGTGCTCCAGGCGCAGGAATCGGACGAATCGGCAGGCCGCGGCATCCTCGCCACCAGGCTTCACGCCGATGGGCGTCACAACGAACTCCTCTATGTCGATGGCGGCCCCTCGACGACGGGCACCGTCGGCAAGCTGCGGATGAAGGGCCGCGAGGTCTTCCGCCATGCCGTGGTCAATCTCGCCTCGGTGATGGAAGAATCGCTCGCCGCAGCCGGTCTCCAGCCTTCCGATGTCGACTGGGTCGTGCCGCATCAGGCCAATGCCCGCATCCTCGACGCCACCGCACGCAAGCTGAACCTCGACTCGAACAAGGTGATCGTGACGGTCGACCAGCACGCCAATACTTCCGCCGCATCGGTCCCGCTGGCGCTCGACACCGCGGTGCGCGACGGCCGGATCAAGCAGGGCGACCTGCTGGTGCTGGAGGCGATGGGCGGCGGCTTTACCTGGGGCGCGGCGGTCGTTCGTTTTTGATTGATGACTGCGGCACCTGCCCGGTGCCGCAACCGGTTCAGCGAAGCTGAACCGCACAAAGATGATTCGGCGAGACGAGAGACAGTCGCGCCCGATTGTTACAGCATAGTAATGTTCCCATTTGCGGGCCGTGCACAATCTGTTAGATCGTGCATTGCAGTTCCAACAGGAGAACGCCGATCATGGCCGACGCCGGCACGCTGACCAGGGCCGACCTGGCCGAATCGCTGCATCGCGAAGTCGGTCTGTCGCGGGCTGACGCGGCACGGCTGGTCGAGCAAATTCTCGGCCATATGTGCGAAGCCCTGTCGAAGGGCGAGAACGTCAAGATTTCCGGCTTCGGCAGCTTCATCCTGCGCGACAAGGGCGAGCGGGTGGGCCGAAATCCCAAGACGGGCGTCGAAGTTCCGATCGCTCCGCGTCGCGTGCTTACCTTCCGGGCCAGCCAGATGATGCGCGATCGCATCGTCTCGGCCGGCTGACGGTGTCACGATGCCAGCGCCCAAGGCCGCTGGCGCGCTGCGCACGATAGGGGAATTGGCCGAAGAGATCGGCCGGCCTCAGCACATCCTTCGCTATTGGGAAACGCGGTTCCCGCAACTGCGTCCGCTCACCCGTGCGGGCAATCGCCGTTATTACCGCCCTGAAGACGTCGCGCTGGTGAAGCGAATCCATGATCTGCTGACCAACGAAGGCTATACGATTCGCGGCGTGCAGAAATTGCTGGCTGCGGAGAAGGGTGGAAAGACGCCATCGCCCAAGGCCTTTTCGGCCGGCAGTCTCGAATCGATCCGCGAATCGCTGGTGAAGGCGCTCGAGGACGACGAAGGCTAGTCTTTCCCCGGGCCCAATGCGGGATCGAGATCGCGCGGACGGGTGAAGCGAATCAGTTCGCCCTTGCCGGGCTTCACGCCTTCCCAATTATCAGTGTCGAAACGCATCTCGGCGAGGCTGGCGGTGGGGAATTTGATCTCGACATCGTCGCGCAGCGGCACCCCGTCGGGCACCAGTGTCAGCACCAGCTCCTCCAGCCCGGGATTATGCCCCGCCAGCAGCACGTGATTCGCGCCTTCTGGCAATTCGAGGATCAGATCGAGCAACGTCGCGGTCGAGGCGAGATAGATGCGCTGGTCCCATGCCGGGGCGAGGTCGCTGCCATAGCCCTGCCCGACATGGTCGAGCGTTTCGACCACGCGAACCGCCGGCGAGGCGATGACATGGTCGAATTCCAGCCCGATCGCCTTCATGTAGCGGCCGACCGCCACCGCCGCGCGCTGGCCCTTGGGATTCAACGGCCGATCGAAGTCGCGCGCGACCGGATCGTCCCATCCCGATTTGGCGTGTCGCAGCAAGGTGAGCGTCTTCATGCCTGCTCCGGATCGGTGGTCGCATCGTTGGTCGCCCGGGCCTCATGCCGCAAGCGTGTTGCCAAGGAAAGACGAACTCGCTCGACCGCTTCGTCCAGCGTCACGCGCGCGATCGGCGTCGCCGCGGGAAAGGCGCTCAACAGGCGCGAGGGCATCGCCGCCGAGAGAAGGACGAAGGTGCCCCGATCGTCGGCGCGGCGGATCAGCCGGCCGAATGCCTGTGCCATCCGTGCGCGGACGATGCGGTCGTCATAGGCCGTGCCGCCCCCCGCCAGCCGCCGCGCCGCATGGAGCACGGTCGGCTTGGGCCAGGGGACGCCTTCCATCACCACCAGCCGCAGCGAATGGCCGGGCACGTCCACCCCGTCGCGAAGCGCATCGGTGCCGATCAGCGAGGTGCGCGGATCGTCGCGGAAGATATCGACCAAAGTGCCTGTGTCGATGGGATCGACATGCTGGGCCAGCAGCGGCAGCCCCTCGCGCGCCAGCCGGTCGGCGATGCGCGCGTGCACCGCGCGCAGCCGGCGGATCGCAGTGAACAGCCCCAGCGTCCCGCCCTCCGCCGCGACGATCAGCCGGGCATAGGCGTTCGCGAGGGCAGGGAGGTGGCCGCGCTTCACATCGGTGACGATCAGCACTTCGGATTGCTCGCCATAGTCGAACGGGCTCAGCGCTTCGAACCGGCCGGGCGGGCGCATCAGGTGCGATGCGCCGCTCCGCGCCTCGGCCAGTTCCCAGTCGCCCCCCGCGCGCAGCGTGGCCGAAGTGATGACGGCGCCATGTGCGGGCTTGAGCACCGTTTCGGCAAAGGGTTTCGCCGGATCGAGCCAGTGGCGATGCAGGCCGACATCATATTCGCGTCCTTCGACGCGATCGACCGCCAGCCAGTCGACATATTCGGAATCCGCCGGCCCGCCGATCCGCGCGATCAGCGCCAGCCACGCGCCAACTGTTTCGGTGCGCCAGCCGAGCGAGGCGATCGCCCCTTCGATTCGCGCGCGGGCCTGTCCGTCCATCCAGTCGGGCGCTTCGGCGAGCACCGCTTCGAGCCGCCGGCCCAAGGTCACCATCGGGCGGAGCAGCGCGTCGAGCGCGGCTCCGGCCGGGCCTGCCGCTTCGACCAGCACCGCGTCCGGTTCGGCCAGTTCGGTTTCCAGCCCGTACCCCGCGTCGGCCCCGCCTTCGTCACGAGCGAACACCAGTCCGCGCACCGCAGCCAGCAGCGACTCGACCGGACCGAAGGGCTGGCCTTCGCCCATCCGCTGGAGCCAGCCATCGCCCGGCAGCGCTTGCGCGGCGGTGACAGCGGCCGCGATTGCTTCGCCGCCTTCGCTGTCATAGCTGGCGACGTCACTCAGTCGTGCCGCCAATCCGCGCCGCCGTCCGCGCGATCCGGATTCGGGGCCGGTGATCCAGCGACGCAACTCGATCGCTTCCTGACCGGTGAGTGCGGCGGAGAACATCGCGTCGGCAGCGTCGAACAGGTGATGTCCCTCGTCGAACACATATCGCGTCGGCCGCGCGCTGGTTTCGCGCCCCCGCGCCGCGTTGACCATCACCAGCGCATGGTTGGCGATGACGATATCGGCATCCACACTGGCCCGCGCCGCGCGCTCAATGAAACACTTCCGGTAATGCGGACACCCGGCATAGACGCATTCGCCGCGCCGGTCGGTCAGCGCGGTCGATCCGTTGCGGCGGAACAGTACCGGCAGCCAGCCGGGCAAGTCGCCCCCGATCATGTCGCCATCGGCGGTATAGGCGGCCCATCGCGCCACCAGTTGCGCCAGGATCGCCGCGCGCCCGGCGAAACCGCCCTGCAGCGCATCTTCCAGATTGAGCAGGCACAGATAGTTCTCGCGCCCCTTGCGGGTCACGATCCGCTTCCTGCGGGTCTCGCCATCGGGAAACAACCGTTCGGTCTCGTGCGACAGCTGGCGTTGCAGCGCCTTGGTGAAGGTCGAGACCCACACTGCACCATCGGCCTGCGCCGCCCATAGCGAGGCGGGGGCGAGATAGCCCAGCGTCTTGCCGATCCCCGTGCCCGCTTCGGCCAGCATCAGATTGGGCGAATCGCGCATCTCCCTCGGCGCGAATGCCCGCGCCGCGGCATTGGCATAGTCGCGCTGCCCCTGGCGCTGCTCCGCGCCTTGCCCGGTCAGCTGCGCCAGCCGTGCCGCGACATCTTCGTCGTGCAGGGTCACCGTGCGCGGGGCAGGGCGGGGCGGCTGCTCGCTCCATTCGGGCAGCTTGGAATAGAGCCAGCGTTCCGCGCGCTCGGGCTTGTCGAGCCGCTGGGACACCGCCGGACCCCAAGGCCAGCGCAGCCGGAACAGCGATTGCGCCGCGTGCCACGCGCCTTCGCGCTCGGGCCAGTCGCCGCCGGTGATCGCCAGCAGTGCTTCGGCCGCGTCGCGCAGGAACGGTGCGACTTCGGCATCGCTTGCCGGCGGCGCAAGGCCCGCGGCGCGCGCCAGCCCCCGGGGCGTCGGCACCATGAAACGGGCGGGACGAAGGAAGGCGAACAGCTCGAGCAGGTCGAGCCCGTTGATCTCGGGATGGCCGAGCCGTTGGCCGATCAGCGGCGCATTGAGCAGGATCGTCGGCGTATCCGCCGCGATCCGGATCGCTTCGCCACGCCCCACCGCGCGCGTTTCGCCGTCCGGCAGCGCCACCCATACGCCGCTATGGCTGGCATGGAGCGCGGGGTAGGGGAGGGCGAGGGACATCCGGGCTATTCTGTACACTTTTCGTTCCGAGTGAATACCCGGTTCGTGCGGGGTCAGCGCGCGCGGTTCAGTCCCAGAAGCGCCACTCGGCATCCTTCAGCGGATTGTCGACTCGCGTCCCGCCTTCGCCAAAGCAGACGAAGCGCATTACCTGATCGTTATAGCTGCCTTCGCCCGGCACGCGATATTCGGGAGTCGGCGATGGTTCGCTGACCAATATGTTTCCCTCGGCATCCAGCGCGGCAAACTCGATCGTCCGGAACAGCTTTTTCGTGCAGTGAAAGCCCATTGTCACGGCGATGTTGTACGCGCCGTTCGCGCGCGGCTGGGCATAGGCGCTCAACGTCAGCACCGATCTTGTGTCGCCTTCGATCGTGATGGTGCCCGCCTCGACATACATCGCCATGCGATCGGTGCCGTCGATATAATGCCATCGGGGATCAGGCGCATTGGTGGCGAACAAGAGCGCGAACATGGCAGGAATTAGCGGCATCGATCTGTCTTTCCCCGGAAAATCTGCGCCTTCGCACTCCGCTCCGCTGTCCGTAACCCCCGTTCGGGGTAAGCTGCGCCGGTTTCCGTGGCCCCGCGCGGGCGATTGACCGGTCTCTGGCGCTGGCACCCCGCGCCGCTCTTCGCTAGACGCGCCTCACGATGACCGACAAGCAAGCCCTCCGCGCCGCCGCACTCGAATCCAAGGCCTGGCCTTACGAAGAAGCGCGCAAGCTGCTGAAACGCTACCCCGATGGCGCGCCGGAAAAGGGCTATGTGCTGTTCGAGACCGGCTATGGTCCCTCGGGCCTGCCGCATATCGGCACCTTCAACGAAGTGCTGCGCACCACGATGGTGCGCCGTGCGTTCGAGGAAATGTCGGATATCCCGACCCGCCTGATCGCGTTCAGCGATGATATGGACGGGCTGCGCAAGGTGCCGGACAATGTGCCGAACGGCGACATGCTGGCGCGTTATATCGGCCATCCGCTGACCAGGGTGCCGGATCCGTTCGGCAAGTTCGACAGTTTCGCGGATCATAACAATGCGATGCTGCGCGATTTCCTGGATCGCTTCGGCTTCGAATATGAATTCGTGTCGTCCACCGACTATTACGGATCGGGCAAGTTCGACGACGCGCTGCGCGGCGTGCTGCGCAACTATCAGGGCATTATGGACGTGATGCTCCCCACGCTGCGTGCCGAGCGTCAGGCGACCTATTCGCCGGTGCTGCCGGTCAGCCCGAAGAGCGGCATCGTGTTGCAGGTGCCGATCGAGGTGCTGGACGTGGAGACCGGCATGATCGCCTTCATGGATGAGGGCGAGCGGATCGAGCAGACCATATTGGGCGGCAAGGCCAAGCTGCAATGGAAGGCCGACTGGGCGATGCGCTGGATCGCGCTTGGCGTCGATTACGAGATGTCGGGCAAGGACCTGATCGATTCGGTGATCCAGTCGGGCAAGATCGCGCGCGTGCTTGGCGCCCGCCCGCCCGAGGGGTTCAATTACGAACTGTTCCTCGACGCCAAGGGCGAGAAGATCTCGAAGACCAAGGGCAACGGCCTCTCGATCGAGCAATGGCTGACCTATGGTCCCGACGAGAGCCTTGCCTTCTACATCTATCGCGAGCCGAAAAAGGCCAAGGCGCTGCACCTCGGCCTGATCCCGCGCGCGGTGGACGATTACTGGCAGTTCCGCGGCAATTACGGGGCGCAGGAAATCGCCCAGAAGCTCGGCAATCCGGTCCACCATATCCATAACGGCCCGCCCCCCGCCGAGACGCTGCCGGTCACCTTCGGCCTGTTGCTCAACCTCGTCGGCGTGATGGGTGAGGCCACGAAGGAACAGGTCTGGGGCTATCTCGCCAATTACGTGCCCGATGCGACGCCGGAGAAGTGGCCCGCGCTCGACGCGCTGATCGGCTACGCCATCGCCTATGTGCGCGACGTGGCGGAAAAGCCGGTGCGCCGCGCGCCCGAGGGCGTCGAGGTGCAGGCATTGCAGGATCTCGACGATCAGCTTACCGCGCTCGGCGACGATGCGGATGCCGAGGCCATCCAGAACATCGTCTATGAGATCGGCAAGGCGCGCTTCGGCAAGGAAGCCCTGCGCGACTGGTTCAAGGCACTGTACGAGACGTTGCTGGGCAGCTCGCAAGGGCCGCGCATGGGCAGCTTCATCGCGCTTTACGGCGTGGAGAACAGCCGCAAGCTGATCGCAGAGGCTCTGGCGAAAGCCTAGGGCGTAGACCAGCGTAGCCTGAGCGGGCCACTTTCCGCGCCCCGCAATGTCGTGACGCCGGCGCTTTTCAGCGATGCCTCCACCGTGTCGGCCAGTGTCGCCGGGCCGCTGATCTCGATCGGTTCGCCCCGGCGCACCGCGGCCCAGGCGGCGTCGGCGAGCCCGGTCTTGTCCGGTCCATCCTCACTCACCGTGATTTCACCGAGCGGCAGTCTTGGCGGTACCAGCATCACCTGCCAGCCTTTCTCGGCTGTGGTGAGGCGGGCTTCGAGCGTACGATAGGCAGTCAGGTTCGCGCCCGGCAATGGCGTTGCGCGAACATAGGCGCGTCGCTTGGCGGCATCGATCAGCACCTGATCGGGATCGACGCCTGCCATCACCGAAAGCATGTTGGTCAGGCGGACGGTTACGGCTTCGGCCGATCCGGCCTGACCTTCGGCATTCTTGATCGCGCTGGCCTCGGCTTGGGCCGTGGTCCCGACGCGATACTGGTTGATCTTGACCTCGACGGGCTGGTCGAACAGGCGCGTAAGCGCTTCGGCCGTTTCGGCTTGGGCCTGGGGGCGGAGTTCGGGCGTCAGCACCGTGGCGACCACGCGCAAGGGGTGCGCGGCATAGTCGAGATCGACCTGGCTCAGCCGCGCGTCCGGGCTGAACTGCGCAGCCAGCACGGCGCGTGCCTGGCGCCCGGCGCCGACTTCCCACGCGATCTGCTTGAGCGACAGGCCGAGCGGCACCGCCAATGCCGCGAAGGATATCAGGGCCAACACGGTCTGGAGCATCGTCTGCTGCGGCGAAAGACTCGTGCCGAAGCCATAGATGCGCGCCATCAGTGCGGCCGAAAGGGCGATGGTCATCAGGTTGGTGAAGAACAGCAACAGCGCTCCGCCAAACACCGTCCAGTTGGCGATGGCCAGCCCGAAGCCGACTGTTGCCAGCGGCGGCATCAGCGCCGTCGCGATCGCCGCGCCCACGATCGTGCCCTCCCTGCCTCGAATCATCGCATAGGCCCCGGCCAGTGCGGAGAAGAGTGCCACGAGCAGGTCGAACAGGTTCGGGCGCGTCCGTGCGGCGATCTCGTCGGTCACATTCTGAAGCGGCGAGAAGATTACGATCAACGCGCAGAACAGGACCGCCAGCACGATCCCGCCGAGCAACGCAATCGCGCTCGCCCGGATTTCTCTCGAATCGAAAGTGGCAAGGCCGAAGCCCAAACCGATGATCGGCCCCATCAGCGGCGAGATCAGCATCGCTCCGATCACCACGGCGGGTGAGGACAGCAACAAACCCAGCATCGCGATGCCGCCGGACATCAGGATCATGAAAGCGTAGCGCCCGCTCCAATGCCCGTCGTTGCGCACCTTTTCCATCACGCCGACATGGTCGACGGTGCGGACGATGGTGCGGCGCCACCATCGCCATAGCGGGAAACGGTCGGTGTCGATGCTTGCGTTCATCGGTGGATCTTAAGGGGTTCTGCACCGCGACTCCAGGCGATAGGAGGTACCGGCAGGGAGCAGCAGACCATGACCGCAACTCACAAACGATCGACCGTGTCCCCGCTGCGCGATTTCGTGCAGTCCGAGGCGGCGGGCGGGATCGTGCTGATGGTGGCGTCCGCGCTGGCGCTGATCGTCGCCAACTCGCCTTGGGCGGAGATCTATTTCCATACGCTCCATGCCGTCACGGGCCCGGTAATCGCTCCGGCGCACGGGGCGATGACGGTGCACTTATGGATCAACGATGCGCTGATGGCCGTGTTCTTCCTGCTCGTCGGGCTGGAGATCAAGGGCGAATTCAGCAGCGGGCGGTTGACGACATGGGAGCAGCGCCGCCTGCCAGTACTGGCCGCCGTGGCGGGAATGGCGGTGCCCGCGATATTCTATCTTGGCATCACGGCGTCGACACCGGGCCTGTCGAACGGCTGGGCGATCCCTGCCGCGACCGACATTGCCTTCGCGATGGGGTTGCTCGCGATCCTCGGCAGACGCGCACCGGCTTCGCTCAAGCTGCTGCTCGTCACCATCGCGATCGTCGACGATATGGGCGCGGTGGCGATCATCGCGCTGGTCTATACCGCGCATCTCGACGTGCCGTCGCTCGGCGCAGCGGCGCTGGTGCTGGCTGCCATGTTCGCGCTGGCGCGGTTCCACGTGGAACGGCTGACGCCTTATCTGCTGCTGGCGGCCTTGCTGTGGTACTTCGTATTCCTGTCGGGCGTACATGCGACGATCGCGGGGGTGGCGGCGGCGATGGCGATCCCCGATGCGCCGCGGCATCGGCTCGAGGCGGTACTGAACCCGCTGGTTGCCTTCCTCATCGTTCCCCTGTTCGGCTTCGCCAATGCCGGGGTCTCGCTTGGCGGGATGAGCCCTGCGATCCTGCTCGCCCCGCTACCGCTGGGCATCGCGCTCGGGCTGTTCGTGGGCAAGCAGATCGGCATCTTCGGCAGTATCTGGCTGGCGGCCAAGACCCGCTTCGCCGCGAAGCCTGCGGGAACGAGCTGGATACAAGTCTATGGCATGGCGCTGCTCGCCGGCATCGGCTTCACCATGAGCCTGTTCATCGGCGGCCTCGCTTTTCCGGGACGGCCCGAACTGATCGACGAAGTGAAGATCGGCGTGCTGGCCGGGTCCCTCCTGTCGGCGCTGGCGGGCTACCTCGTCCTGCGCACGAGCGGGCGGGGCGCTTCAGCGTGATTCGAACGGCGATCTGAGCTGGCGCAGCAGATGGTCGGCATGCGCGTCGCTGGCGCTGCCCAGTCCGATCCGCGCGACCGGCTGTAGTTCGCGAAACGTCCCGAACAGCCGGTCCCACAGCGTCAGCAGCTCGCCATAATTGCTGTCGCACTCGGCGCGGCTGGCCGAATGATGCACCAGATGCAGTCCCGGCGTGACCAGCACGCGACCCAGTATCCGCTCGAGCGCCGGAGTGAGCCGCAAATTGGCGTGGCTCCACAGGTTGGCGGTGGCAATCGCTGTTTCGATTGCCGCGACTGCCCAGGGTGGCGCTCCCAGCACGAGAGCCACGCCGCCCAGGGCTGTAATCATCAGGATCAGTTCGCCCGGATGGTTGCGCAGCGCGGTAGAGAGATCGACTTCTCGATCGGCATGATGGACCCGGTGAAACCGCCACAGCAACGCGCGGGCATGCACCATCCGGTGGACCCAATAGCCGGTCAGCGTGCGGGCCAGCAGCGTGACGAGGAGCGCCGCGACTGCGGGAAATGCGACCTGGTTCATCAGCCCGATCCGCTGCGACCCGGCGAAGACGGCCGTCGCCAGCACGCTCACCGGAAGGGCCGCGGCAATCGCGATGTTGACCGCGCCCAGCAGGAAATTGGTGGCCAGCCGCTGCCCGCTGTCGTCGGTTGCCCGCGCGCGCCAGATCAGTTCGGCGACTGCAAGCACCGCGAAGGAAATCAGGAAAACCAGCAGCCCGGTCATGCCGTGTCGTGCGCCTCCAGATCGCCTTTACGCTGCGGTAACGATGTGGCAAATTCGCACTCTAAGCAATTGGGAGATGGACATGCGCAAATTCGATTTCGGAACGATTGCCATCACTGGCGTCATGCTTGTCGCCGCCACTCCGGCTTTCGCGGGCGTTCCGCCCAGCCCCGCTCCGGTGGTCGGTCTCGGCCTCGCGGGCATGGCCGCGCTTGCGGTCGGCTATCGCGTGCTGCGCCGCCGCTTCAAGTAAACCCGCGCCGTTGAATATCTCTATCCCGGGGCCGGTCCTGAGCGACCGGCCCCGGCTGTTCGCCTTTTGCGCGGCGCTGGCGGCCGTCAATGGAATGGCCGCGATCATTCTCGATTCGATCGGTGCAGGGGGCACGCTGGCGGCGCTGCTCGGGCTTGCCGGCGTCAGCGCGGTCTTCTGGTTCGCGCTTTATGCTGTCGCCACGATTGCCCGCGAGGGCGCCGGGCCGCGCATTACGCCGACTGACAAGCTGGTTGCGGGTGCGGTCCTGCTGGGCGCGCTGCTACCCTATCCGATGACCGGGTCGATCGCGACGCTGATCGCCGCCGCCTATCTCTTCGTCCAGGGCCCGGCCCGCTCGCGCGAACGCCGCATGGCGATCATTCTTCTCGCCGTCACCGGGACCCTGTTGTGGGGCAGGATTCTGCTGCCGGTATTCGCGCCGCAACTGCTGGGTCTCGATGCCTGGGTAGTCGGTCAGGTCGCCGGCAGCCCGGTGCTGGGCAATACCGTCGCGTTCAGCGGATCGGGCGACCGGTTCGCGATCAGCCCGTCCTGCTCGTCGCTCCACAATATCTCGCTGGCGGTCATCCTGTGGGCGACACTGACTCAATTGCTCCGCCTGTCGATCACGCCTCGGCTGATGGCCGTCTGCATCGCCGGTGTCGCAACGATGGCCGGGGTCAATTGTCTCAGGCTCGCGACGATCGCCGCGAATCAAAGCGATTTCGAATACTGGCATGTCGGCGCGGGCGCGGGCATGTTCGGATGGCTGGCGCTGATTGCTGGCGGACTGGTGATCGGAGGGGGCATAATTGTCGCGGGCAGTGATCGTTACGAGCCTCTGGTTCTGCCTGCTGAGCGGTCTGACGCTGGGCTTCAAGGCGCTGGCGACTCGGCCGCAACTGCCTGACGAGCAACGGCTGGCGACGACGATTGCCGCACAATTGAACGCGGCAGGCTTCACCACCCGGATCGAGGTTCGCGGGCTGGGCCATGTCGTCCATGCCCGCCGTGGCGATTGCCGGCTGATGGCGCGCAGCGGCGATCAGTCGGGCCAGACGATGCCGGTTCTGATGCTCAGCGCGAAGCCCTATGGGGCGCTCCGCTTCGGCTATCGCGGAAGCCTGTCAGATCAGCCCGCGAGATTGCGTCCCACGCTCGAAGGCTATGCCCAGCGCCAGCTAGCGATGATCGGCATCGCCTATGAACGGCCGGTGCAGATCGCCATCGCGCTCAGCCCGGCATGCAACGCGCATCTTCCCGACCTGAGCCGCCTCGGTCTGTGGATGCGCGACGCCTGAGAGCTCCGCCGGATTCGATTGCCCGCCTCTTGCCACCCTGCCAGCGTCCCGGGGTCCGGACGGGGAGGGCGAGTGAGTTTCGATTCTTCCATTCGCGCGCGAGGGGGGGGACTACCGCTCGCGGGTTCGCGGTGTGCGCCATCCGCACTAGCGGCTGAGCACCGAACAGATACTCGATGCCAACGGCTGACGTCAGATGCCCAGCCACTCAAGCGGTGCTGGGAGGATGTCGGCCGAATAGTCCACCTGCAGCACCCGGCGATGCCTTGGCGCGGTCGCGGTGGCGGAGGCGTGGAGGATCGGGGTGGCGTAGAGCCAGATATCGCCGCGATCGGCGAGGCACGTCGCTGTGCTGCACCGGGCAATGGTCGCTTCGACCTCCGTTTCGGGGATACGGCCCATCAGGTGCGATCCCGGCGCGATCAGTAGCGGGGCGTTAGTCTCGTCCACGGAGTCGAGATGGATGCGGATGGTCAACATCCGCTCGATCAGCGCGAAGGGCGGCTCGACATGGCGGAGCCCCGCCTTGATTGACCACGGACCGTAGCCGGGCATTTCGGCCCGCGCCCGCACCGCGATGGTGCGGTCCTGATGCCAGCCGAGCGCCCAATTGGTCGATTCGCTCTTGTCGAACAGGATCGCGCGGACCGGCCGCCGGCCGGCAAGTTGCGCGGCGCGACTTCCGATCGAATCGAGGATCGCCGCCAGTCCGGTGACACCATACAAGCGGATGCCGGCCTGATCGGCGGGCTGTCCGGCCAGCGCCGTTTCCAGCGCCTCAAGAAAAGGGGCGGCCGCACCGGACAAGTGCGCCGCCCCATGTTCGTCGAGGTTCAACCGGGCCTCAGAGCTTGCTCGTCAGTTCGGGGACGATCTTGAAGAGGTCTCCGACGAGGCCGATGTCTGCGACCTGGAAGATCGGTGCGTCTTCGTCCTTGTTGATCGCGATGATCGTCTTGGAGTCCTTCATGCCCGCCAGATGCTGGATCGCGCCGGAAATGCCGACCGCGATATAGACTTCCGGAGCGACGATCTTGCCGGTCTGGCCGACCTGATAGTCGTTGGGGACATAGCCCGCGTCGACCGCGGCGCGCGACGCACCCACGCCCGCGCCCAGCTTGTCCGCCAGCGGCTCGATGATGCTGTGGAAGTTCTCGCTGTTCTGCAGCGCGCGGCCGCCAGAGACGATGATCTTCGCCGAAGTCAGTTCCGGACGCTCCGACTTCGCAATCTCTGCGCTCACGAACTTCGAGATGCCCGTGTCCGATGCGCCGGAAACGGCTTCCACTGTGCCCGAGCCGCCGCTCGCTTCGGCCTTGGCGAATGCCGTACCGCGCACCGTGATCACCAGCTTCTTGTCGCTGGTCTTGACCGTGGCGATGGCGTTGCCGGCATAGATCGGACGCGTGAACGTGTCCGCGCCTTCCACCGACAATATGTCGCTGATCTGCATCACATCGAGCAAAGCCGCGACACGCGGGGCGATGTTCTTGCCGTTGCTCGTCGCGGGGAAGAGGACGGCGTCATGGCTGTCCATCAGGCTGACGATCAGCGGCGCGGCATTCTCGGCCAGCGCATGGGCCAGCGAAGCGTCGTCGGCCAGATGCACCTTGCCCACGCCCGCAATCTTCGCGGCTTCGTCAGCGACTGCGGCACAGCCCGCGCCTGCAACGAGGAGATGGACTTCACCCAGCTGCGACGCCG